>JAKEEW010000752.1 GCA_022616375.1 Sporichthyaceae bacterium | reverse complement strand
GGGATGTCGCCGGAGAAGACCAGCCGCCGCGCCGGCGCCTGCGCCCAGCCCCACTCGATGACGTCGTCGATCATTCGCCCCACGGTGAGGATCCGGCTGCGCCGCTCCGACGCGGACAGGACCGCGCCAGTGCGGGGGTTGCGGGCCGCGGCCACCGCGGCCAGGTAGGGCTCGATGTGTTGTTGGCGGCCCAGAACGGCCAGCGACGACAGTGTCGGGTCGATGGCGGCGAGGAACCGGCCGAAGTGGGCCAGTCGACCAGCCATGCCCGACACCGTCGACCTGGTCCGGGTGCCGGCGGCGCATTCCAGATAGGACACCAGTGAGGCGGCGATGGCGTCGTTGACGCCGACGAAGTGGTGCGACCAGGGCCAGGGTTGCTGGGCCAGCCGTTTCCCAGTCGTGGTGACCGCCGCGCCGAGGTGGTAGATCACAGCGCGGGTGGCGTAGAGCGCGCTGTAGTAGTGCTTGAGTGCCTTGCCGTGCGCCCTCTCCCGCTCGGCGATCGCGGCGGTGAACTCGTGAAGGTCGGCGTCGATCAGTGCGGTCAGCGTCCGGCCGGTCTGGATGAGTAGCCGCATCCCGACCTGGCAGGCGAAGCCGGCGGTGACCTGCCGGCTGTAGCCGAGTTCCTCGCCCGCGGACAGGAACTTGGCCAGCTCGTCACCGAGTGGGCTGGCCGGAGCCTCGCGCAGCAGCGATGGCAGCTTGCGTTCGAGGAGGTAGTCGTAGCCGGGCCGCAGATGGCCGGCCAGCATCAGGTAGGTCAGCAGTGGTCGGGTCGCCGCGTTCGCCGACAGCCGCACCGCCAGCGACTGACCCGCCCACCCCTGGGGATAGGGCCAGCGAGTCAGAAACGTCCGGGCCGCCCGCTCGAACGAGGAATTCCCCGCGCCCCGAGCGGTCAGGCTCGCCAGATACTCGGTCAGCAGCGCCTGCGTCCCCGGCCGCGGCCGGGGACGGCTACTGGGCGCGTTGGCGGGCGCGGGCAGCATCGTAGGAGGCGCGCACGTGCGCCGGAGCGAGGTGAATGTAGGCGGCCGAGGAGTCGACGTGGTCGTGGCCCATCAACGCCTGCAGCACGGCCAGGTCCACCCCAGCCTCGGCCAGCGCGGTGCCGAACGTGTGCCGCAGCGCGTGCGGGTGTCCGGCCGGCACGCCGGCCCGGCCGCGGTGGTAACGGAACACCGTGCGCAACCCGGCCGGGGTCAACGGTTGACCCCTGTTCTCGCCCTTGGCCACCACAAACAGAACCGGGCTGTCGGTGTCGGGCCGCTCCACCAGCAGGTAGGTCTGCACCAGCCCGGCCACCTCGGCGTCCGACGGCACCGAGCGTTCCTTGTCGCCCTTGCCGACCACCCGTACCCAACCACGTGCGATGTCCACATCAGACACACGCAGGCTGAGTACCTCGGCCGAACGCAGCCCGGAGAACAGCATCAGCCCGGCGATCGCCCGGTCCCGGTCGGTACGGAAGCTGGCCAGCAACGCCTGCGTCTCGGCCCGGTCCAGACCGCGCGGCAGCCGACGGGGTTGGCGCACCCGAAGCTGTGAACGAGGCCGGGGCTTGGCCAGATGCGCCAACAACCCGCTGCGCTCCCCGGCCGTCGCCCGGCGGGCCTGCTGCCCGCGCGGCACCAGGTTGGCCGCCGACGGGTCGCGCATCTGCCGGAACGAAAACAACCCAGAGATCGCCGCCAGGCGCCGGTTGATCGTCGCCGCCGAGTAGCCGACGTTGCGTCCGTCGCGAATGGAGTAAACGTTGCCGCCCGGACGGCCCGGCAGCGTCGCGGTGCGGCAGT
>JAKEEW010000117.1 GCA_022616375.1 Sporichthyaceae bacterium | reverse complement strand
GCATCCCGGCCGGATGCGGCCCGGATCCAGGCCAGGTCGTCGGTCAGGTCCGCGGGGCGGCCACCGACCGTGCGCCGGGCCAGCAGCTCGTCCAGGATCCGGGCGGTGAGCGCGATGCCTTCCGGAGTGGCCATCGGCGGGCGGCCCAGCGCGTCGGTGAGGTCCAGGCCGTGCACGACCGCCTCGACCACCCGGCTCGGCACGAACTCGCCGAGCCGCATCAGCGCGTATAGCCGGTCCCGATCTTGTCCGGCCCGGTGGCGCGGGACTCCTCGACGGTCTTGCCGAACGTCTCGCGCAGCACGCCCGGCATCTGCGCGGGGGTCTTGCCCTCGACCATGGTGTAGGCGTAGTCGTACACCACCGGAGCCACCTCGGAGCGCGAGAAGATGAAGAAGCTGATCCGGTCCCGGCCGACCTGACCGGCAACGTTGTCGGTGTCGGCGATCAGCATCCGGGTCAGCCCGATCGAGATGTCGAAGTGTCCGGCGAGCTCGAACAGGGTCCACGGCGGCAGCTGCTCGTCGAACGGCCGCAGCTTGGTGGGCGTCGCCCACTGGTCGTCGGTGAGCTCGCCGAAGGCCTGCACTACCGCCTGCAGCTCCGTGTCGAGGATGCGCAGGTCATCGTGGAACGAGCTCATCGGAACCTCCCCTGGATACGCGCGACACCCGCATCGGACTGCGCGCTCCGGGTCGTGTCAATACACCGTCGAGGATCAGGAGCGGACCTGGCGCTCGGGCCGGATCGATCGCTGCACCCACCGCCCGCGAATGATTCTGTCCCCGCCGCTGGCTAGCCTCGGGGGTGGCAGACGAAAGCAACGATCCTCAGCGAGGGAGTCACACTTATGCCCGCCGATCAGTCGACGAGCAGCACAGTGATCGACCAGCTTCGGAAGGCGGTCAACGGTGCCGTCATCACGCCGGAGGACCCGACCTACGACAAGGTGCGCACGGTGGTCCCGGGCGACGTCGACGGCCATCCGGCCGCGATCGTCCGGGTGACCGACTCCGACGACGTGGCCCGCGTCGTCGACATCGCCCGGTATGCCGGCGCCGAGCTGGCGGTGCGCAGCGGCGGTCACAGCGGCCCCGGCCACGGCACCACCGATGGCGGGATCGTCATCGACCTGCGCGATCTGAACCGGATCGAGTTCGATCTCGACGCGCGCACCGCCTGGGCGGACGGCGGAGTGACCGCGGCCGACTACACCAACGCGGCCGGCGAGCACGGGCTGGCCACCGGTTTCGGTGACACCGGTTCGGTCGGGGTGAGCGGGCTCACGCTCGGCGGCGGCATCGGGTTCCTGGTCCGGAAGTTCGGCCTCACCATCGACTCGCTGCTTGCCGCGGAGATCGTGACCGCCGACGGCGAGCGCCGCACGGTCGACGCCGACCACGAGCCCGACCTGTTCTGGGCGATCCGAGGCGGCGGCGGCAACTTCGGCGTGGTCACCCGGCTCAGGTTCCAGCTGCACGACGTCCCCCAGATCGTCGGCGGGATGATGATCCTGCCGGCGACGGCGGAGACCGTGGAGGGGTTCATCGCCGAGGCAGAGCGGGCCCCGGACGAGCTGTCCACGATCGCCAACGTGATGCCGTGCCCGCCGATGCCGTTCGCGCCCGAGTCCGTGCACGGCAAGCTGGTCATCTTCGGCATGCTCACCTACGCCGGTGACGTCGAGGCCGGGCAGCAGGTGCTTGACCGGTTCCGCGGGCTGGCCACGCCGATCGCCGACATGACCCAGGCCATGCCCTACTCGGGGATGTACTTCCCTGAGGAGGAGTATCACCCGCTGGCAGTTGCCAAGACCATGTTCATCGATCGGGTGGACGGGCCTACCGCCTCGGTGATTATGGACCGGCTGGAGCGCTCGGACGCCGCGATGCGGGTCGCCCAGCTGCGCGTGCTGGGTGGTGCGATGGCCCGGGTGCCCGACGACGCCACCGCGTTCGCCCATCGGTCCAGCCGGATCATGGCCAACGTGGCCGCGTTCTACGAGGGCCCCGACGACCGGGCCGTCCGGCAGGAGTGGGTGGAGGAGCTGTCCGCGGCGCTGCCGCGGGACGGCCGGATGTACGTGAACTTCCTGCTCTACGAGGG
>JAKEEW010000751.1 GCA_022616375.1 Sporichthyaceae bacterium | reverse complement strand
GGCGCTCGCTGGGACACAAGCTGGACACCGCTGGCCGGCAGCTGGCCCGGTTGGTGACATACCTCGATGACCTCGGCGAGGACACCGTGACAGTGCGCACGACA
The DNA here is from genome assembly GCA_022616375.1 of Sporichthyaceae bacterium. GTDB lineage: Bacteria > Actinomycetota > Actinomycetes > JAKEEW01 > JAKEEW01 > JAKEEW01. Next base: position 1,650 of record JAKEEW010000751.1, on the reverse strand, counting down.
CTGGCGTTCGTATTCGATCCCGACCTCGACCCGGCGAGCAGTATTCCAGCGGCGCGGTTGACGGCCGTGCGTGGCTTCGCCCGCTACCTGACCGGCACCAACCCGCGCACCGAGATCCCACCGACTGGACTGGTCTGCTATCGGCATCGCCGCCGCACCCCGTACCTGTTCTCCGATGAGGATCTCGCCGCGGTCATCCGCTGCGTCGAGATGGTCACACCATTCCGATTCCGGGCGGACACACTGGCCACCGTGATCGGGCTGTTGGCGGTGACGGGCATGCGGATCGGCGAAGCCCTACGACTCGATCGCCGCGACATCGACTGGGCCGACGCGGTCATCCTGGTGCGCGACACCAAGTTCGGCAAGGGCCGCAACCTGCCGGTGGCCCCATCGACCCTCGCCGCGCTGCGCGCCTACCAGCGTCGCCGCGACCGCCGCCGACCCGCGCCAGCAACAACACGACTGTTCGTGTCGCTGTCCGGCACGCCGGTCGCCTACAGCAACTTCGCCGCCACATTCCGCGCGGCGGTGCGCGTTGCTGGGATCGGCTCTGGGTCACCGACCCGGCCACGTATTCATGATCTTCGGCATGGGTTCGCGGTTCAGACCCTGCTCGGCTGGTACCGGGCGGGTTTGGACGTCGAGGCGCTGCTGCCGCGTTTGGCCACCTACCTCGGGCACCGCGAGCCGCGGTTCACCTACACCTATCTCACCGCCACACCCGAGTTGCTCGCCCAGGCCACCGCCCGTCTCGAAGTCGCGCAGGCGGTGCGACCATGAGCCTGGTGGCCCCGACGCTGCAGGCGTTCTTCACCGACCGGTTGGCCCACCAGCGTCAGGTCAGCCCGGCCACGATCGCGTCCTACCGCGACACGCTGCGGCTGCTGCTGTGCTTCGTGCAGACCACCACCGGCAAAGCCCCGTCCACGCTGGACTGGGACGACCTAGGCGAACCGCTGATCTCAGCTTTCCTGACCCACCTGGAAACCGAACGGCACAACAGCGTTCGTACTCGCAACCTGCGCCTGACCGCGATCCGCTCGCTGTTTCGCTACGCCGCCTACCAGCACCCCGAACACGCCGCCGTCATCAACCGGGTGCTGGCCATGCCGGCGAAACGGTACGACAAACGCCTGATCAGCTACCTCAACGCGGCCGAAACCCAAGCACTCATCGACGCCCCCGACCAGACCCGGTGGGAAGGCCGCCGCGACCGCGCCCTACTCACCCTGACGCTGCAGACCGGCCTACGCGTCTCCGAGCTCGTCGCGCTCAACTGCGCCGACATTACGCTCGGCACCGGGGCGCACGTGCGCTGCGAAGAAGGCAAGGGACGCAAGCAGCGGGCCGTCCCGCTCACCAAACCCACCCAGGCCATACTCCACACCTGGCTGGCCGAACGCACTGGTGCTCCAAACGACCCGCTGTTCCCAACCCGCACCGGGCGGCGCCTGAGCCGAGACGCTGTAGAACGCCGCGTCGCCACCCACGCCGCCGCGGCGGCAGAACAATGCCCGTCGCTACGCGACAAGCAGCTGCACCCCCACGTCCTGCGCCACAGCTGCGCCATGTCTCTCCTGCAAGCAGGGGTCGACACAGCCGTGATCGCCCTGTGGATGGGCCACGCCGACATTCGCTCCACCGCGC
>JAKEEW010000750.1 GCA_022616375.1 Sporichthyaceae bacterium | reverse complement strand
GGGACGCTGCTGCAGCACCTGAAGCAGGTCGACTACGACGCCCTCGGGCGGCCGGTCATGCTCTCGCTCGAATGGCACCTCCCCTCGGTCATGGAGCTGCGCGTGTACCGGCGCGGGCCCGGCCCGCTGGCCCGCGACCCCGACTGACACAGGGCCGCCTACCCTTTGATGCCGCTGGTCGTCACGCCCTGGATGATGTGGCGCTGCAGCACCAGGTAGACCACGATCACCGGCAGGATCGCGAGCGCCGCGGTCGCCAGCGCGACGCCGACATAGATCCCCTGCGACCGGCCGGCGATGGCCATGCCCTGGGTGACGGTGTACAGGTTGGTGTCGGTGATGACCAGCAACGGCCACAGGATGTCGTTCCAGCGCCAGATCACGTTGACGATCGCCAGCGCGGCGAGCGCCGGCTTGCACAGCGGCAGCACGATCCGCCAGTAGATGGTGAACTCGCCGGCCCCGTCCTGGCGCGCCGCGTCCACCAGGTCGTCGGGGATCGACATGATGTGCTGGCGCATGAGGAACGTCCCGAACCCGCCGACGAGGAACGGCAGCACCAGCGCGGCGAGGGTGTCGTTGAGCTGGAGCCGGCTCATCAGCGAGTACAGCGGGATCATGCGGGTCTCGAACGGGATCAGCAGCGTCATCAGGAACGCCAGGAACAGCACCGTCCGCCCTCTGAAGCGGCCCTTCGCGAAGGCGTAGCCGGTCAGCGAGCTGAAGAACAGGTACCCGACGGTGCTGAGACCGACCACGACGATGCTGTTGAGGTAGTACCGCAGCATGGGGAGGTTGGTGGAGGCGACCGAGTAGTTGAACAGCGACCGGTCCGCCGGCCACAGGGTCGGCACCCGGGGCATCGCGATGTTGGCCTGCCGCGACAGCGACGTGGCGAGCATCCAGAGGAACGGCACGACCATCGCGACCGCCCCGACCGACAGCACCACGACGATGGCGGTCTGCGCCCCCGCGCCGGGCCGCCGCCTCGACCCCCGCCCCCGCAACCCTCCCGCCGCCGGGC
>JAKEEW010000749.1 GCA_022616375.1 Sporichthyaceae bacterium | reverse complement strand
GACCTGGTCGACCGGTCGCGGCGGATGAACCCGGACCGGATCATCGTCGGCGAGGTCGTCGGCAGCGAAGCGATCGCGATGCTGGACGCGATGACCCAGGGCAACGACGGGTCGCTGTCCACGATCCACGCCCGGCACCCACGCGCGGTGTTCGACCGGATCGCCACCTATGCGCTGCGCAGCAGCGAGCGGTTGCCGGTCGAGGCCAGCTACCGGCTGGCCGCCGGCGGTCTGGACTTCGTCGTGCACATGTGCAAGCAGCGGCTGCCGGACGGGCGGGTGCACCGCTACATCGGCAGCGTGCTCGAGGTGTGCGGCTTCGACGGGGTCCAAGTCGTCACCAGCGAAGTGTTCAAGGCCGACCACTACGGCGAGCAGCTGGCCTACCCACACGCGTCCATCACCGAGGAACGCGCCGAGCGATTGACCGCGTTCGGGTACGAGCCGCGCGCGTGGACCAGGTCGGGAGCGGTGGCATGAATCCCGACGTGCTGGTGATGGTGCTGCTGGGCGCCGGGGTGGGGCTGGGCGTACTGGTGATGATCAACGGATTTGGACCCGCCCCGGAACCAGGTGAGGCGGCACCGCTGCTGCGGCTGCGGCTGGGTTCCGCGGGCACGATGCGGGTGGCCGGCGCGATCGGGGCCGCGCTGGCGGTGCTGGTGGTGACCAGGTGGGTGGCGGTAGCGGTCGCCACCGCGGTGACGGTGCTGGTGTGGCCGTGGCTGTTCGGAGGCGCCCGCGGCCAGAAGACGGCGATCGCCCGGCTGGAGGCACTTGCCGCGTGGATCGAGTCGGTACGCGACACCGTCGCCACCGGCACCGCGCTCCCCGAAGCGCTACCGGCCAGCGCGGCCAGTGCACATCCGCTGATCGCGCCGGCGTTGTGGGATCTGGTGGATCGGATGCGCGCCCGCGAACCACTGGATGCGGCCTTGTTGGAGTTCGCCGATCAGCTCGACGACCCGACCGCCGACGAGGTGATCGCCGCGCTGCACCTGACCATGCGAACCCAGGGCGTGCAGCTGAAGGCGGTGCTGTCCGCGTTGGCCACCGCGACCCGCCAGCAGCTGCAGGTGCGCCGGCAGGTCGAGGCCGAGCGGCGCAGCGCCCGCCGAGCCCAGCGGGTCATCCTGGGCCTCTTCGCCGCGATGGTGTGCGGCCAGCTCGCCCGCAACGGGGGGTACGTGCGCCCGTT
>JAKEEW010000748.1 GCA_022616375.1 Sporichthyaceae bacterium | reverse complement strand
GGCGTCTGCTACCCCGGCGGCTGTCACCCCGGCGGCCGCGCCGCCGGGCCCGGCCACTTCTGGCTCCCCCACACCGACCCCGCCGTCGTCGCCGAGCACCGCGGCTGCGGCCCCGCTGGCCCCGTTCGCGCCGCGGCTGGTCGCCGTGCGGCTCAGCCCGGTCGCGCCCATGCTGGACTACCCGTTCGCGATCAGCTCCACGGTGTCGCGCGAGGCGGCTTCGGCGGCGCGGACGTTCCGGTCGGTCGTGCTCAACGCTGCGGGGGCGGAACGGCTCGCGCGGGCGGGGTTCCGTACCCCCACCGGGAGGGTTGGGCCGGGCTTTCCAGCATCGAGCGCGACCAGCGTGGATCCTTACCTGGGCGTACCGGTCCGGGACCAGACCCGAGTGGCGCGGGCGCTGCGGCTGTGGAGCGCCGTCAGCACGCCGCTGCGGGTCCTCATGCTGTGTGATGTAACTTCCTCGATGGGTACATATGTTCGGACGGCCGAGGGAACGGTCACCCGTTCAGCGCTGCTGGCGCAGGCGGTTCCAGCCGGACTGGGGCTGCTCAGCCCGCAGAGCCGGGTCGGGATGTGGACCTTCGCGGCGGAGTCTCAAGAAGTTGTTGCTATCGATATTCTGACCGCTACTCACCGTGACGAAATTGAGCGGGCATTACTCACCGTGAGGCGGCAGGGGATCAACCGGGCCAAGCTCCACCAGAGCCTGCTCGCGGCATATGCGGCGATGCGGGATGGCTACAACCCGGCCGGCCCCAACATGATCATGGTGTTCACCGACGCCGGGGATGGCGACAACACCAGCGCGGCGATGGCGCGCTTCAGTGACGATCTGCAGCGCCTGGCCGACCCGACCAAGGCCATCCGGGTGGTGCTGATCGGCGTCAGCGTCGCCGGGGACGATGAGCCGCACCTGCGCGACCTGGCCGACGTGGTCGGGGGAGACTACTACTCGCTCGGCGAGCCGGCCGAGCTGGCCCCGATCGTGCTGACCGGCCTACTCGGCCTCG
>JAKEEW010000116.1 GCA_022616375.1 Sporichthyaceae bacterium | reverse complement strand
GCAGCTCCCGGCTGGGTGCCGGTTTTTTCGGCATCTGCGGCGCCGGGGCCGCTCTGGCGATCGCGCTGGTGCTGGCTACCTCCGTCGATGGCCTGGTGGAGACCAGCCACCCGATCGCCGACTTCGGCGGTCTGGTGGTGACCTATGGGGTCTACCTCACCCCGGCCGCGGCCTATGTCGCGGTGGCGGTCGGCGCGGTGGCGCTGGCGGTGCAGGTCTACTCCACCACCTACCTGCGCGGCGATGAGCGGTTCGGCCCCTACGCCGCCCAGGTGAGCCTGTTCACCGCGGCGATGCTGCTGGTGGTCGTGTCCGGAGACCTGGTGGCGCTGCTGGTCGGCTGGGAGGTCATGGGCATCTGCTCCTACCTGCTCATCGCGCACGACCGCTCGCTGCCCGAGGCTCCGGCCGCGGCGGTGAAGGCGTTCCTGGTGACCCGGATCGGCGATGTCGGGTTCCTCCTGGGGGTGGCCATTCTGGGGGTACGGGCGGGCAGCTTCCGCCTTTCCGATGTCCTCGCCCCCGGGGTGCTGGACGGCACCACCGTGACGCTGGTGTGCCTGCTGCTGCTGGCGGGTGTGGCCGGTAAGAGTGCCCAGTTTCCGCTGCACACCTGGCTTCCGGATGCGATGGCCGGCCCGACCCCGATCAGCGCCCTCATCCACGCCGCGACCATGGTGGCGGCTGGCATCTATGTGACGGCCCGGCTGTTCCCGCTGTTCCTCTCCTCCCCGGTCGCGCTCAACGTGCTGGCCGTGATGGCGGCGATAACCATGCTGCTCGCGGCGCTGGCCGCCACCGTGCAGGACGACATCAAACGGGTGCTGGCCTGGTCGACCGTGTCGCAGATCGCCTACATGACCGGGGCACTCGCGGTCGGCGCGCCGGCCGCGGCGCTTTTTCACCTGCTCACCCACGCCGCGTTCAAGGCGCTGCTGTTCCTCGCCGCCGGGTCGGTGATCCATGCCGTCGGCACCAACCTCATGTCGCGGATGGGTGGCCTGCGCCGCAGCATGCCCACCACCTTCTGGTGCACCACGATCGGGGTGGGTGCGCTGGTGGGGGTGCCGCCGCTGGCCGGCTTCTG
>JAKEEW010000747.1 GCA_022616375.1 Sporichthyaceae bacterium | reverse complement strand
GGCCGCAACCTTCGTCCGGAGCACTGGGCGGTGCCGGGCGCTTGATGCTCCCACGTTACGGCGCCTGTTCGGCCGCGTCCACTCCGGCTCACAGTTGGCGCAACGTCGGTGAGCGGAGCGCCATCAGCAGGACGATCAGGCAGCTCAGCAGGCCCGTCCCGGCCTGGACGATCGGGGCGCCGAACCAGTCGGCCAGAACGCCCTGGGGCAGCGCGCCCAGCGGCATCAGGCCCCAGGTGGTCATATAGACGCTCATCACTCGCCCGTGCAGATGGTCCGGCACCGCCAGTTGGACGAGCGTATTGTTCATCGCCAGGTAGATCGCCTGGGCCACCCCGATCAGTCCCATGATGGCGATCGACAGCGGCATCGAGGTGCTCACGGCAAACGCCGCCAGCAGCACGCCGAAGGCGCCCAGTGAGCCGAGCACCAGCAGCCCCCGCCGTTGTGTCGGGAGCAGCACCACGAGCACCGAGCCCAGTACCGAGCCGATCCCGTTCGCCGTCATCAGCGTTCCCAGGCCCTCCGGGCCGGTCTGCAGGATGTCGCGGGCGAAGATCGGCACGAGCTGGCTGTACGGCATGATCAGGAAGGCCGGGATCGCCTGCACGAACATCAGCGCCAGCACCGTCGGGTCCTCCCGCACGTAGCGCAGCCCCTCGACCAGGCTCTGCCGCGCCGAGCCCTGCCGTGCCCGACCCGTCGCCGGCCCGGGCGCCAGCTTCCAGGCGCACAGCAGCGCCAGCAGGAAGCCGACCGCCTGGGCGGCGAACGCCGTCGCCGCGCCGAACGCCGCGATCAGGATGCCGGTCAGCGAGGGGCCGATCACCCGTCCGGAGTTCTGGCCGGTCGAGAGCAGGGCGATCGCCGGGCCGAGCTGCGAACGCTCGACGGTCGCCGGCAGCAGCGCCTGGCGGGCCGGGATGATCAGCACCAGCAGGCAGCCGCTGGCGAAGACGATCGCCGCCACGTGCCACGGCTGCACCTGGCCGGTCGCGATCAGCAGGGCCAAAAGGGCCGAGACGAGGGCGGTCAGCCCCTGAGCCGCGATCATGATGGTCCGTCGATCGAAGCGGTCCACCACCACGCCGGCCGGCAGCGCGAACAGCAGCATCGGGATGCCGCCCGCGAACGAGGTGATACCCAGCCAGGTGGGCGAGTCGGTAAGGTCGTAGATCAGCCAGCCCTGCGCGACCTGCTGCATGAAGTAGCCGGTCATCGTCAGCGCCGAGCCCAGGAACATGTAGCGGTAGGCCACCGACGCGAACGGCGCCAGCCCGGCGATCGGGCCGCTCGGCCGGAGGCGGGCCGTCGTCGTCATGCGGGTATGGTATGCGTTGGCGAGCAGATCGTAATTCTCAGGGAGGCTGACCCGTGAGCAACCAGGTAGGCACGCCCCCGATGGTGCTGCACCAAGCTGAGATCGAGCCGTTCGACCGCGGCACCGGCGTCAAGACCCTCCCGCTGGTCGGGAAGTGGAACGCCGAGCAGAACCTGGTGACGACCGGCATCACCATCTTCGCGCCCGGCACCCAGATCCCGCTCCACACCCACAACGTCGAGGAGACGGTCATGGTCGTCGAAGGCGAGGCGACAGCGGTGATCGGCGAGGACCGGTTCGACCTCGTGGTCGGCGACGTGACCTGGGTGCCGAGCGGCGTGCCGCACTGCTTCATCAACCGCGGCCAGGGGCAGATGCGGATCTACTGGGTCTACGGCGGCCGGTACGTGACGCGCACCATCTGTGCGACCGGCGAGACGTTCGAGCACCTCTCCGAGCGGGACCGCGGCGCCGCCCGCGCGACCTGATCGCGGCGCGATTCGACTATACTCCGCCGCGACCACCGACGGAGGTCTTCCCATGAGCGACGTCAAGAGTAGCTACTCGGTCAGCTCTCGCAGCACCGACGTCCCCGGGCGGACGTTGAACCAAGCCCGCACCAACCATTGGGTGATCGATTCGCCGTCCGGCCCCAACGAGGCCGTCACCACCGGCGAGTCGTTCCTGGCCGGCATCTCCGCCTGCGGGGTCACCCTGATCGAGCTGCACGCCCGCCAGCAGGGGTCGCCCTTCGGCGGACTGACGGTCGATATCGACGC
>JAKEEW010000746.1 GCA_022616375.1 Sporichthyaceae bacterium | reverse complement strand
GGCACCGTGATCGCGGACTTCACCAGTCAGATCAACTCCAGCGAGGGCTGCGCGCCGGAGCTCGGCATCAACTTCCCCAGCGTCGACCCAGAGTCCGGCGACACCACGTTCGGCTGCCCGGTCGATTTCGACTCGCTGGTGCCGGGGGTGGCACCGACGGTCAGCGTGGACGTGCCGCTGGTCGGCCAGATCATCCAGGTCAAGCGGGGCGCCCGGCTGGCACTGGCCACCGGTCTGACTATCAATACTACCGCCGACACCGCGATCTCCGGCCGCGAAGGCGGCTGTCTCCAGGCCGGATCGACCGATCAGTGCAGTCTCCGCGACACCGGCGTGCCGTTCGTCTACGTGGACGGGACGGCGCGCAACAATCTGCGGTACTTCTACTCGGTGGTCTCGTTCGACATCAATTCGTTCCAATCCGGGCCCTCGAGCATCGAGTCCTCCAGGGTGACGAAGCCTGTGACGCCTGTGGCCTTGGCGTCCAACTACACCTCGGAGGCGGTGGTGACGTCCGAGCTCACCGGCCGCGGAACGGTACTCCAGTCGGGGCCGCTTCCCACCCTCGATCCGGCCACCAGCACCTTCAGCGGGCCGTTCCCGCCCGCGACCGGGTGGACCGTCGGCTTGGAGGCCGTGTCGCAGGTGCTGGTCTCGGAAGGGGCACTGAACGCACGGCTCGACAGCATCCAGCTCGGCTCTCCGTACCAGGGGATTGCCCACCAGTACTGGTTCACGGCCAGCGCGGCGGGCGTCACCGCGACCGTCACCGTCCCGATCCTTCAGCCCGAGGAGATCGGGGTGACGAGCGACACCGTCGGCTTCCGGGCGGTCCCGCTGGACGCCTCGCTGGCGGCTCGGTATGGCGGCAATGCCAGCTACCAACTCCCGGGTCAGGTCAGCGTGGCCCTCCCCGGTCCGGACTATTTGGCGCTCTACGGGCGCGGCTGCGTAAACTCCCGGGCGGGATTCGATGACCCTGCCACGTGCCCTTACAACGGCTCCCGCTGGTTCGCCGGCCCGTCGCCGGAGACCAACGAGACCCTGGCCAACCCCATCGGCTGCAACACGGCCAACTTCAGCAACGCCGTATTCCCGTGCTACAACAACGCGGGCGAGCTGCCGGGGGTCACCACCATCTACCAGACCCAGTGTTACCAGGCGGCCGGCGGTGCCAGTTGCCGTCCGCTGGCCGGCATCCAGTCCGGTGCCAAGCGCGGGGCCGACTTCAACGTCTACTGGAGCGCGGGCGGAGTCGTCGACTCGGTGATCGACGTGACCCACAACGTCGTGGTGCCGTTCGACTCGGTCGCCGGCGGTACCTGGGGCATCCTGAATCCCGGCGCCGCGACCGGGACCAGCCCGGATGCGAGCGCGACCCTCACCAACATGGACTTCGCCTGCGTCGAGCCGTTCCGGACGTACGCGGCGGGTGGGTTCATCTGCGCCGAGGCGGCGCCCTACCGGCTGAGCAACACGGCCGTGCCGGGGGCCGTCGGCTTCTTCAGCGGCGGCGCCTACCCGCCGGCGGTGGCCATCACCGCCGCGGCCAGCGCCGGCTTCGGGATGTACATCGCGGGCGATATGTTCACCTTCGAGCTGGCCGGCGGCGCGTTGCCGGCGGACGGCGCGGTGTGGGCCCTGCGGCAGTACGTCGGCGCGATCAAGGGCGGAAACGGTCTCGGGGCCGGCGATCTCGGGCCCGCCACGTTCAGCAATCCGGAGGAGGTGCTGCCGTTCACCGCGGTCGGGGCTGAGCTGCGCGCCAACTTCGCCGTGACCAACACGGTCGACGGGGCGGACCGGAACGACCTGTCCCAGGTCCATACGGTACCCGACCCGTACTACGTCACCAGCGCCTTCGAG
>JAKEEW010000745.1 GCA_022616375.1 Sporichthyaceae bacterium | reverse complement strand
GTCGTGGTCTTCATGGCCGGGTCGGTGATCCTGTACGGGCTTATCCTGGTCCGACTGACCCTGTCGGTCCGGTGGGAGGAGCAGGAGCTTCGCCGGACCGAGCTGCCCTGGGCGCGCAGCGGCTGATCCCGGCAAGGCGAAGGTTCCTACGTCGGTCAGCGATCTTTCGACGAAAGCGCGAACGCGATTGTCGACCTTATAGTTGTTGTTCGATCAGGTGGAGAATCCTGGTCTGGGGTGTCCCGGCCAGCGCCGGCGCGTTGGCGGGCATGGACCACACCGTGGTGGTGAGGAAGTCCAGGAATGTCGACGCTTCTTCGCCCGTACCAAAGTCCAGCTCGATGAGCAGGTAGTGCTCGTCGTCGGTGGGCCGGTGGATCCGGTGGTGCCGCACACCGCTGTCGCGGCGCATGTCGGCAAACCGGTCGAACGCCTGCTTCCACGTGGCGTAGTCCGTGATGGCGTGTTCGATGTGCAGGGTGACCACGATATTTTCTCCCTTCGGCGGGACCTGACCTCATGGTCCAAGGATCGGCCGGTGGCACCGGTCCGGGCCATCCCAGATGTCTGGGGTTTCGCCCGCGTACGCTTCGTTTCGTGACCAGGTCGATGAGCCAGGAGCAGGTCCGCGAGCACATCGTGCGGCTGTGCCAGAGCGACATGCCGGCGCGGCAGCTGCGTACGGCGGTGCTCAACCAGCTACGTCAGGCGGTCGGCTTCGACTCGTACGTCTTCCTGCTCACCGACCCGCAGACCTGCGTGGGCTGCGACCCGTTGGCCGATGTGCCGTTGCTGGACGAGCTGCCCCGGCTGATCCGGCTCAAGTACGCCACCGCCGTCAACCGGTGGACCACCCTGGGCGACCCGCCGGTGGCGCTGCTGTACGAGGGCACCGGCGGGCGGCGCGAGCAGAGCCGGTTGTGGTACGACATGCTGCGCGCGGCCGGCGTGGTGGATGTCGCCTCGATGGTGTTCCGCGACCGCTTTGGCTGCTGGGGTTTTTTGGCCCTGTGGCGAGCCGAGCCGGCGGCGCCGTTCACCCGCACGGATGCCGAGTTCCTCGCCACGATCGCCCCGGTGGTGACCGAAGCGCTGCGCCGCTGCCAGGCCGCC
>JAKEEW010000744.1 GCA_022616375.1 Sporichthyaceae bacterium | reverse complement strand
GTCTCCGGCGTCGTCAGCGGCGCCGGGGGAGCTGGTGGCGTCAGCGGTGGGGCAGCGCACCCGAGCCCATGACCCGCTCCGCCGGTCCGACAGCCACACGAGCCGCGTGCCGGTCGCCCGGTCGGTGCGCAGGCCATACCGGCAGCCTCGCAGCCCCAGCCGAACCGCGAACATCGCGTTGGGATCGTCGAACAGCACCCGGAGCGGATCCACCGTCGCCGCCGACGTGACCGCGTGCGCACCCGCGTCGTGCAGGTCCAGCGGCGGGCCGTCCCGGGTGGGGCGCTGCTGCCGCAGCCACATGAAGGCGACCTGGCCGACGAACGGCCCCGACGCCGAGCCGTCACCAGCAACCGTCAGGCGGACCAGCGGACCGCCGCCGGGGTCGGCTGCCCACGGCACCACCAGCACCCCACCGGGGCGGGTCTGGGCGATCCACGCCGGCGGGACGTCCCCGACCGCGCACGTCGCGATCACCCGGTCATAGGGTGCGCCCGGGCGGTGGCCGTCGCTGCCATCGGCGGCCACCACCGTAGGGCGATACCCCACCGCGGCGGGCGCACCGCGGGCTGCGTCGGCGATGGCGTGGTCCACCTCGACGGTGACGATGTTGCGCTCCCCGAGCCGGTGGCTGAGCAGCGCGGCGTTCCAGCCGGTCCCGGTCCCGATCTCCAGCACCCGCATCCCCGCCTCGACGTCGAGTGCTCGGAGCATCTCGAAGACCACCAGCGGCATCGGACACGAGCTGGTCACCACCGCGCGGCGGTCGACGCGGCGGTCGACGTCGGGTGCGGGCGTGGGCCGGGCGTCGTCGTTGAGCTGCGTGACGATCACGCCGTCGCCGGTGACCGCATCCCACCAGCGGGCGGCGTCGCTGCGGCGGTCGATCCGGTCGTTGGGCCCGGTGCCCCGGATCCAGGCGACGTCGGGGATGAACCGGTAGCGCGGGACTGTACGCAGCGCTGCACGCCACGCCGGGTCGTCGAGCACTCCGGCTGCGAGGAGCCGCTGCTCCAGGTGCGCGAGCCGCTCGCGGAAGTCCACCGGGGCGTCGCCTGGCCCGCCGCGTGGCTCCTCGAGGGCCGCAG
>JAKEEW010000743.1 GCA_022616375.1 Sporichthyaceae bacterium | reverse complement strand
GGCTCGTCCGACCGGGCTGGCTCGAGTAGGCAGCCGCCGCAACCCGCGATCATCACCGGCGGATTGCGCAGACAAACCACCCAAACTGGGTGATCATTTGCGGCTCTCCTGCTGGGTTCGTGGGTCATCGGCCGGGTAGGGCGGGGCGGTAGCCGCCGAGGGCGAGCATGGCCAGGGCGATGAGGGCTTGTGGGTCGTGGAAGCCGAAGGCGATGCGGGTCAGTAGCCGGATCTTGGTGTTGGTGGATTCGATGAGCGCGTTGGACAGGCCGTGGTCGAGGGTGGCGTGGATCGAGTCTCGGTGTTTGACGATCTTGCGTTGGAGTTCGACGAAGACCGGGATGCGGCTGCGGCGGGCCCAGCTGATCCACCGGTCGAGGGCGTGTTTGCCGGCCTCGCCCTTGATCGCGAACACGTGCCGCATGCCCTCTTTGAGCAGGTAGGCCCGGTACAGGCGGGGGTCGGTCGTGGCGATCCAGGCGATCTTTGCCCGCTGCTGGTCGCTGAGATCGTCGGGGTTCTTCCACAGCGCCCACCGGGCGTGTTTGAGCCGCTGTGCGGGGCCCCGGCCGAGCCGGATCACCCGCCCGCCGGTGGTGGTGCGGGTGGTGGATCCGCCGCCGCGGCGGGCGTCGTTCCACGCCGCGCGGCGCACCTCGTCCAGCGCCTCGGTGGCCCAGCGGACCACGTGAAACGGATCCGCGCAGCGCACCGCCCGCGGTGCCCGCAGCGCGACCAGCTTGGCGATCCACTCGGCGCCGTCGGCGGACACGTGGGTCAGTTGGGCGGCCCGATCGGGGCCGAGGGCGTCGAAGAACCCGGCCAGGGTGGCACCGTCGTTGCCGGGCGCGGCCCACACCAACCGCCCGGAGTCGTGGTCGACCACCACGATCAAATACTTGTGGCCACGCTTGTAGCTGATCTCATCGATGCCGATCCGGCGCAGCCCGGCCAGCCGGTCGCTCACCGCATCGACATCGCCGCAGACCCGCTTGACGATCGCGCCCACGCTGCGCCAGGCCACCCGCATCAACTCGGTGACCGCGGTCTTCGAGCAGGCCACCGCCAGCCACGCCACCGTGTCGTCGAACTGCCGGGTGTGCCCGGCGTCGTGCCGCGCCCACGGCACCGCCGCCACCGTCACCCCATGGGCCGGGCAGCACACCCGCGGCGCCTCGGCCTCCAGGAACGCCCGCACACTGCCCACATCCAACGCCCGCCAGCGGCGCCGTCCACCGCCGCGGTCATAACCCGGGCAGCGTCGCCGACACAACCCACACCGGCTGCGCTCCACCCCGGCTGGTCGCACATGCGCGACCAGCACCCCGTCGTCCTCCACGAACTCCACCCCATCGACGATC
>JAKEEW010000742.1 GCA_022616375.1 Sporichthyaceae bacterium | reverse complement strand
TCCTCTTCCTCGTCCTCGCGCGCCAGCACCGGCAGCGGATCGATGTGACGCCACGCCGGGGTGCTCGCGAGCAGCGTGCCGAGCAGACCGCTGATGCGGCTCGCCCACCACACGACCCCCACCGACAGCGCCATGCCGCCGAATTTCACCGAGTCGAGCAATACCTCGAGTTCGCTGCGCACCTGCTCTCCCGCGCTTTCGTCAAACGCCGAGGCTATCCCCCAGTCCACCGGCGTTGACCCGGTGAAGGAGAGCTCGGTCGACAGCATGAGCAACTCCAGCTCCGGGTTGCTCGAGGGCTTTGGCTCGTAGGTATTGAGATTCGGCTCCGGCCTCAATATCTTGAGCGGCACACGCGCCTCGACCTCTGCCAGCCGCAGCGCCATGTCGCTGAGGTCGTCGAAGTTCTCCAGCACCCGTCCCGGAGAGAAGACGACGTCGATCCGCGTATCCTCGGGCTCGTCAGCGGGAGGCTCGGCAGTCGGGACGGGGGCCGGCGGCAGCTCGATGACGATGGGCCCGGGCACCGGCGACGGCGAGGGTGGCGACGTACCGATGATCACCGGCACGTCGTTGACGTCCGCCACCGCTGCGGTCTGCGCGCTGGTCAGTGGCCCTTCCACGGTGCCGCGGGCGTCGGTATAGCCGACCTGCACGCTGATCTGCGTGCCGACGTCGGCGTCGCCCAGGGTATAGCTGCTAGTGGTCGCCCCGGCGACTACCAGCCCATTGCGCAACCACTGGTAGCCGAAAGCACCCAGCCCGTCGGCGTCGCCGATGCCCGCGGTGTTGGCCGTCAGCGTCTGGTCTTCGGTGGCCGTCCCGGTGATGGTCGGCACCCCGACCGGCACGTCGTTCACATTGGCCACCGCGGCGGTCTGCGCACTGGTGAGCGGTCCTTCCACGGTGCCGCGGGCGTCGGTGTAGCCGACCTGCACGCTGATCTGGCTGCCGACATCGGCGTCGCCCAAGGTGTAGGTGCTAGTGGTCGCCCCGGCGATTACCAGCCCATTGCGCAGCCACTGGTAGCCGAAGGCACCCAGCCCGTCGGCGTCGC
>JAKEEW010000741.1 GCA_022616375.1 Sporichthyaceae bacterium | reverse complement strand
GTGCTCGGGAGGAACTCATGAAACGTAAGCCGCTGCCACTGTGGGACCGGATCAAGTTCCTGCTCCTGTTCGCGGTGTTGTTCGCCTTCCTGACCGCGGCGGCGCTGGACAACCCGCTGATGTCGGTCGAGGACGCGGCCCGCAAGACCCGCGAAGAGAAGTGGTGGCTGCTTGCCCTGGCCGGGCTCGAGGTCCTGCGTCAGATCCACTTCTTCGTCAGCGAGCGCTGGGCCGGCTACTACCGGTTCTGGACCGAGGGTGTGTTCGGCCGGGCCGACCGGATCCTGCGGCGGCGGTTCTCCGACTGGACCCGCTACCGGCTGTCCAGGGCGCTCAAGTGGATCTTCTGGATCACGATCGGCTCGCTGGTCCTGGCCGGTGTCTGGAACACCACTCCGGCGCTTGCCCTGGTCCAGGTGCCCGGCTGGGTCTGGTCACACCTGCCGTACGCATTCCAGATCATCTTCCTGTTCTTCTTCATCGCGATCCAGTTCCTCGGCATGTTCTGGCTGCTCACCCGCGGTGGCGTCGACGTGCTGATGCCCGATGACGTCAAGACCCGGTTCTCCGACGTCTGGGGTCAGGACCACGTGCTCGAGCGGGTCAAGGAGAACATGGTCTTCCTGGAGAACCCGGAGGCGATCGAGAAGCGCGGCGGGTATGTCCCTGGCGGCATCCTGCTGTGGGGCCCGCCCGGCACCGGGAAAACCCTGATGGCCGAGGCGGTAGCCGGTGAGACCGGCAAGCCGTACGTGTTCGTGGACCCCGGCGCGTTCACGAACATGTTCATGGGCATCGGGATCTTGCGGGTCAAGCTGCTGTTCCGCAAGCTGCGCAAGCTGGCGCTCCGCTACGGCGGGGTGATCACGTTCTTCGACGAGGCGGACGCGCTGGGCAACCGTGGTTCCGGGATCGGCACCATCGGCCGGCGCTCGTTCAGCCCGCCGGCCACCGCCGGACCGCTGACCTCCTGCCACGGCTTCGCCTATCTGTCGCCGCACACCCAGGCCTCGCTGTTCCCGGAGCTGATGGCCACCGGCGGTGAGCTGCCGGGCAGCCGGCAGGGCTTCTTCATGGGTGGTATGGGGATGGGCGGCGGCGGGATGGGCACGCTGCAGGCCCTGCTGACCGAGCTCTCCGGGCTGAAGAAACCGCGCGGTCTGATCAACCGGCACGTCCGGCGGATCCTGGGCATGCGGCCGAAGCCGCCGCCCAAGTACCGGATCCTGGTCATGATGGCGACCAACATGGTCGGCGCCCTGGACGAGGCGTTGCTGCGTCCCGGCCGGATCGACCGGATTTACCACGTCGGCTATCCGTCCAAGGAAGGCCGCAAGCGGACCTACGAGGGCTACCTCAGCAAGGTCGAGCACGACCTGTCCGACGAGCAGGTCGACCGGCTGGCCACCATCACCCCGTACGCGACCGGTGCCTCGATCAAGGACCTGGTCAACGAGGCGCTGATCGTCGCGATGCGGGACGAGCGGGATTCGATCAACTTCAACGACGTGCTCAAGGCCAAGCTGCTCAAGAGCGTCGGCCCGCCGGAGGGCGTGGACTATGTGGAGCGCGAGCGGCACGCGGTCGCGGTGCACGAGGCGTGCCACGCAGTCGTCGGCTACCGGGTCAGGCGCCGGCTGGCGATCGACACGGCCACGATCCAGAAGAGCGAGGGCGTGCTCGGCTTCGTCCAGTCGATCCCGATCGAGGAGCGGTTCGGCGAATGGCGGTCCGACTACGAGGCCGACATCATGTCCAGCATCGCCTCGCTGGTCGGCGAGCAGATGTTCTTCGGCGGGGACAACTCCGACGGAGTGTCCTCCGACCTGCGCAGCGCCACCCACGTCGCGCTGGCCATGGAGGGCCTGTTCGGGATGGGCTCCACGATCGGCTCGCACGCCGCCGTGCTGACCCAGGCCCAGGGCATGCCGATCGTGGACGGCACCGACCGCCGGGTGCTCGAGTCCGAGCTCGGCCGCCGGGCCGAGAAGCTGCTGGCCGGGCTGGCCGAGCGCACCGCCGAGGTGCTGACCGAGAACCGCAACCACGTCCTGGCCGTCGCGCACGCGCTGGAGGCGCACCGGACGCTGTCCGGCGACGACGTGGTCGCGGTGATCGAGGGCACCGAGGGTCCGATGGTGGATGGCCGGGCGTACGCGCTCAGGGACAGCATCGACCTGCTCGAGCGCTACCACGCCAAGGCGCTGGAAGCGCACCAGGGTCGGGAGCGGATGATGCCACTGCCGGTGATCGCGCTGCCGCACGGTGGCGAGGAGCCGGAGGCCATCTCGGCGATGACACCGGGCCCACGGGTTTGATCGCGAGTCTGATCGAGCGCTGATCGGGCCTGATCGGGCCTGATCGGAATCGATCGGTGCCGGCCTGGGTAGGGTGCGTTGCACCATGCCTGAGCTGCGTTCCAACATGATCCTGCCGGCGCGGCGGGAGCAGCTGACCCTGCACACCGCGGACGGGCTCGCGCTGATCGGCGAGCTGGCCGTGCCGGAGTCGACCGATCCCAAGGCGACCCTGCTCACGCTGCACCCGCTGCCGACCCACGGCGGCATGATGGACAGCCACGTGCTGCGCAAGGCGGCCGCTCGGCTGCCGGCGCTGGCCGAACTGGCCGTGCTGCGGTTCAACACCCGCGGCACCGAGTCGGAGGCCGGGCGCAGCGAGGGTGAGTTCGACGCGGCTGAGGACGAGCGCTTCGACGTCGTCGCGGCGATCGAGTACGCCGAGTTCCACGACCTGCCGCACCGCTGGCTGGTGGGTTGGTCGTTCGGCACCGACCTGGCCCTCATGTACGGCTGCGACCCGGCGATCGAGGGTGCGATCCTGCTGTCGCCGCCGCTGCGCCATGCCCGACCGGAGCACCTCGCGGTCTGGGCCGAGTCGGGCAAGCCGATGCTGGTGCTGGTCCCGGAGTTCGACGACTACCTGCGCCCGGCCGAGGCCGCCAGGCGGTTCGCCGCGATCCCGCAGGCCAAGGTCGTCGGGGTGGCCGGCGCCCGGCACCTGTGGGTTGGCGAGACCTACGTCCGGCGGGTGCTGGACGAGATCGTCGCAGTGGTAAGGCCGCAGGCCGCACCACTGCCCAAGCAGTGGGACGGCCCGTACCAGATGGAGGACGCCGACCAGGAGCCGGACGGCTAGCGAGCTAG
>JAKEEW010000740.1 GCA_022616375.1 Sporichthyaceae bacterium | reverse complement strand
TCGGCCCGGCCACCCTGGTCCTGGAAGTCTTCTTCTCCCAGGACCGCCGCTGGGCGCAGGCCGAGGAGCAAGCGACCGGCGGGATCGAAGTAACAGCGTGACAACTCGGGTGTTGGTTGTTGGGTGTTGGGGATAGAGACCGGTCGCCCCCAACACCCAACACCCGACGACACAGGAGGCAGCATGGATCGACCAAACATTGTGGTGATCGTCAGCGATGACCAGGGCTATGGCGACCTGTCGTGCATGGGCGCGACCGACTTCCGCACCCCACGGCTCGACGCGCTGGCCGCCTCGGGCGCGCGGTTCACCAGCTTCTACGCCAACTCGCCGGTCTGCTCGCCGTCCCGCGCCAGCCTGCTGACCGGTCGGTACCCCGCCCGGGCCGGCGTGCGGAACATCCTGGCCTCCTACCGGGAGACGCCGGGCCTGCCGGCCGCCGTCCCGTCGCTCGCCGCCGCGCTCAGGCAGCAGGGCTACCACACCGGCCTGGTCGGCAAGTGGCACCTCGGCTTCGCTGAGGGCTGCCGTCCGCACGACCACGGCTTCGACGAGTGGTTCGGGCTGCTCGGCGGGGCGCACGACTACTACTCCCACCTGATCTGGGCGGCCGCCAACCGCGAGATCGTGGTCAACGGCCGCAAGGGCATCGGCTTCCTGATGCACGACCTCTGGGAGGACGGCCGCGAGGTCTGGCACGACGGCACGTACTCCACCGAGCTGTTCGGCGAGCGGGCCGTCCAGTTCGTCCGCCAGGCGGCCCGGCGGCCGGAGCCGTTCTTCCTCTACCTCGGCTTCACCGCTCCCCACCACCCGATGCACGCCCCGGAGCGGTACAAGCAGCGCTTCCCGGACCTGCCGGCGGACCGCCGGATCATGGCCGCCATGATCAGCGCGATGGACGACCAGGTAGGCGCCCTGATGGACGAGCTGGAACGCCAGCACGTGCGCGAGAACACGCTGGTGTTCTTCATGAGCGACAACGGCCCCTCGCGCCAGTCGCGCAACTGGCTGGACGGTCGCCTGGATCCGTACTACGGCGCCTCGACCGGCAAGATGAAGGGCCACAAGTTCAGCCTGTTCGAGGGCGGCATCCGCGTCCCGGCGATCATGAGCTGGCCGGCCCGCATCCCGGCCGGCCAGGTGCTCGACGAGCTGGCGGTGGCGATGGACATCTTCCCCACCGTCCTGGCCGCGGCCGGCGGCGACCCGAACTACTTCGACCTGGACGGCAAGGACATCACGGCCGTCGTCACCGCCGGCACCCCCACCCCGCACGAGGCGGTGTACTGGGAGATCGGCGTCCAGACGGCGGTGCGACGCGGCAACTGGAAGCTGGTCCTCAACGGCCTGCTGATCCCGGACGAGCCACAGATGGACCCGGTCTTCCTGGCCGACGTCGAGGCCGACATGGCCGAGAGCCGCAACCTGGCCGACGAGTACCCGAGCGTCGTGGCCGAGCTGCGCGAGCTCGCCGAG
>JAKEEW010000739.1 GCA_022616375.1 Sporichthyaceae bacterium | reverse complement strand
TGTCTACAGGATCCTGTGCTCAGGGATCCTGATGAAGCCTGTGACCAGGCAAAACGTTGTCGATCAAACCCAAATTTGCCTACGAACTGCGGAAGTCGGGAGGCAACGTGCACGAGAATCCTCGGCGCAGGCATGCGTACGGGGATCATCGATCGAGATCGACGATCCCCGTACATTCCGAAAACAACTGCCCTTGCGGCGGCCTCGAACCCCCGCGGCCGACTGCCCGGCGATCTAGCCGTGCTGGCGCCACCACTGCTGGCCGGCCTCGGGCAGCGTGTAGATCGGGTCGTAGTACTCGTAGGTACGGTTCACCGCGTCCGCGTCGGCCAGCTCGATACCGGTCCGGTAGTTCTTGGTCCAGTACGAGATGCCGCGCTCACGGTCGTACTCGGAGACCTGGTGCACCCAGCGCTTGCCCACGAACGGCACGTCGCAGACGATCCGTGGGGTGGCGAACCCGGGCAGGTAGCCCATGATCCCGTGCTGCAGCTTCTGCGCCTCCCACAGCGCCAGCCGCCAGTGCTCGGCGTTGGGGATCATGTCGCACATGTAGAAGTAGTAGGGCATGATCCCGGCCCCGTCGAGAACGGCGAAGCACAGGTCGAGCAGCCCGTCGACGGAGTCGTTGACCCCGCGCATCAGCACGCCCTGGTTGCGCACGTCCCGGATCCCGGAGTCGAGCATCGCCTGGGTCGCCTTGGCGACCAGCGGAGTGATCTGTTGGGCCGCGTTCACGTGGGTGTGGATCGCGATCTGCACGCCGCGCTCGTGCGCCTTGGTGGCGAGCCGGCCCATCCCGGTCACCACGTCGTCGGACAGCCAGTGCTGTGGCAGCCCCATCAGCGCCTTGGTGGCCAGTCGGATGTCCCGGATGTTGTCGACGTCGAGCACCCGGGACACGAAGTCCTCCAGGCGCGGCCAGGGCAGGTTGGCCACGTCGCCGCCGGAGACCACCACATCGCGCACCTCGGGGGAGCGCTTCAAGTAGCTGATCATCGCGCCGAACCGGTCAACCGGCTTCAGCGTGAACTTGAGCTTGTCGATCACCGGGGTCGAGTTGCCGACCAGGTCCATCCGGGTGCAGTGGCCGCAGTACTGCGGGCAGGTCGGCAGCAGCTCGGCCAGCACCTTGGTGGGGTAGCGGTGGGTCAGCCCCTCGGCTACCCACATGTCGTGCTCGTGTAGCGAGTCCCGGCTGGAGTACGGGTGCGAGGTCCAGGTGGTCCGCCGGTCCGAGGCGACCGGGATCATGTAGCGGCGGACCGGGTCGGTGTACCAGGCCTCGGTCAGCGAGCCGGGCCCGGCCGGGTCCGTCTTCGGCGCGATCGTGTTGATCATCTGCGGCGGGATCAGCATGGACATCGTGGCCAGGGTGGTCTGGTCCTGCTCCAGGTCGGCGTAGAACCGCTCGTCCAACAGGTCACCCATCAGCTCACGGAGCTGTTTGATGTTCTTGACGCAGTGCGAGCGCTGCCACTGCACCGACTCCCACTCGGTGGCGGTGACGTCCTTCCAACCGGGGAAGCGGGTCCAGTCCGGTTCGACGATCTCGGGACGCCGGTAGGTGTACGGCTGGCGCAGCAGACCGCTGCCGGTGGTGTCCGTGATCGACTCGTCCGGACGGATCTGGACGGGTATCTCGGTCACGTATCCTCCTGCACGTCTTTTGTCCCAGATCGGGGGACTACGTTTACGAATCCTGGACGTCACCACGATAATGAAGAAAGTTCGGTTTGCCTAATCTGTGGCCGCAAGATTTTCGGCTAAGGTGCGGGAATCTATGCTGGTAACCCAAAGAAAGGTCGTTCTGAGGTGGGACGGGACAGCTCGCCGGTAGGCTTGCACCGCGTGGTCGAGCCGGCCGGGGTGCTACCGCAGGCGGCGCTTCGACTTGATCCGAGTCCGGAGATTGCCGCGGACGAGGTAAGGATCAAGGTCGAGCGGTTGAACCTCGACGCAGCCTCGTTCCGCCAGCTGTTCACCAAGCACGACGGCGACGGAGACGCGGTCCGGGCCGAGGTGCTGGAGATCATCAACTCCCGGGGCAAGATGCACAACCCGGCGACCGGTTCCGGCGGCATGCTGGTCGGCACCGTGGCCGAGGTAGGTCCGGACTCGCCGCTCGGGCTGCGCCCCGGTGACCACATCACCACGCTGGTCTCGCTCACCCTGACCCCGCTGCAGATCACCGACGGCCTGCGGGACTGGGACGGCCGCTCCGAGCAGGTGCCGGCCGCCGGTCACGCGATCCTGTTCGGCCGCTCGATCGCGGCGGTGATCCCGGACGATCTGCCCTCCCCGCTGGCGATGGCGGTGATGGACGTGTGTGGCGCGCCCGCCCTGACTGCCCGGGTGGTCGGCTCCTACGCCGACCGCGGCCACGCTCCTGCGGTCGCGGTGATCGGAGCGGCCGGCAAGAGCGGCTCGCTGTCCGTGGTGGCAGCTCGCCGGGCCGGCGCCAAGTCCGTGATCGGGGTGGTCCCGGTGCGGCGCGAGGCCGAGATCCTCGACCGGGCCGGCATCGCCGATGACGTCGTACTGGCCGACGCCCGGGACCCGGTCGCGCTCTGCGGTGCGGTGACCGCCGCGTTGGACGGGCATCAGGCAGATGTGACCGTGGTGTGCGTGGACGTGCCGGGCTGCGAGCACGGCGCGATCCTGTCCACCGCGGACGGCGGCACCGTCGTCTTCTTCTCGATGGCGACCTCGTTCTCGGCCGCGGCGCTCGGTGCCGAGGGTCTAGCCGCCGACGTCACCATGCTGGTGGGCAACGGCTTCCTGCCCGGCCACGCCGGCTACGCGCTGGACCTGCTGCGCACCGAGCCGGCAGTGCGCGCGATGTTCGAGGCCCGGCTGGCCGCCGAGGGACACTAGGCCATGGCCGAGCTCACACTGCTCCGCGGCGGCCGGATCTACGCCGCCGGCAGCGCGGACGCGACCGCGCTCGTCGGGTCCGGCGACACGGTGGCATTCGTCGGCGGTGACCAGGCCGCGGTCGCGTTCTGCGACGGGGCCGCGGTGCGCACCGTGGACCTGGCCGGCGCCCTGGTGACGCCGGCGTTCGTGGACGCGCACGTGCACAGCACGAGCACCGGGCTGGCGCTGACCGGGCTGGACCTCACCGGCTCGCCGTCGGTGAGCCACGCGCTGGCCGCAGTCGAGGCGCACGCTCGCACCAACCGCGGCGGTCCGGTGATCGGGCACGGCTGGGACGAGACCCGCTGGCCGGACCGGCGACCGCCGACCAGGGACGAGCTCGACCGGGCCAGCTACGGTGGCGTGGTCTACCTGTCCCGGGTGGACGTGCACTCGGCTGTGGTGTCCAGCGCGCTGCTCGCGGCCGCACCGGAGATCAGGACCGCCGCCGGGTTCGCCGACAACGGGCACGTCAGCACCGACGCCCATCACGTCGCGCGCAAGGTGGTCAGGGACGCGCTACCGGCGGCGCACCGGACCGCGGCGCAGCGGGCCGCGCTGCGCCGGGCCGCTGAGCTGGGGATCGGCGCCATCCACGAGCTGGCCGGGCCGGACATCTCCAGCGAGGACGACCTGCGCGGGCTGTTCGAGCTGGCCGAAACCGAGCCGGGGCCGGAGGTGATCGGCTACTGGGGCGAGCTCGGTGGCATCGAGCGGGCCCGTGAGCTCGGCGCTCGCGGTGCCGCCGGAGACCTGTTCGCCGACGGTGCGATCGGCTCGCACACCGCGTGCCTGCGCAGCGTCTACCTGGACGCGGACACCTCGGGGCACGCATATCTGACCGCGGCTCAGGTCCGCGACCACGTGGCCGCCTGCACCCGGGCCGGCCTGCAGGCCGGGTTCCACGCGATCGGCGACGCCGCGATGGAAGCGGTGGTGCGCGGCTGCCAGGAGGCAGCGGACCTGGTCGGCGCGGACGCGATGCGCCGGGCCAGACACCGGATCGAGCACGC
Source organism: Sporichthyaceae bacterium (assembly GCA_022616375.1). GTDB lineage: Bacteria > Actinomycetota > Actinomycetes > JAKEEW01 > JAKEEW01 > JAKEEW01. The sequence continues at coordinate 13,148 of JAKEEW010000739.1, read as the reverse complement.
CGAGATGGTCGAGCCGTGGATGCTGGACACGATGGCCGAGCTGGGCATCTTCGCCAGCGTGCAGCCGGCCTTCGATGCGCTGTGGGGCGGCAGCGAGGGGATGTACGCGCAACGGCTGGGCACCGATCGTGCGCTCGGGCTCAACCCGTTCGCCGCGATGGGCCAGGCCGGAGTGGTGCTGGCGTTCGGCTCGGACTCCCCGGTGACCGCGCTCGACCCGTGGGGCACCGTGCGCGCGGCCGCCTACCACCACGTGCCGGCGCAACGGCTCAGCACCAGAGCGGCGTTCGCGGCGCATACCAGGGGCGGCTGGCGGGCGGCCGGCGACGACGATGCCGGCGTGCTCGTCGCGGGCGCCCCGGCGACCTACGCGATCTGGCAGGCCGGTGCGATGACCGACGGGCTACCCGATCTCGACCCGGCGGCCGAGCTGCCGGTCTGCCGGGCCACGGTGGTGCGTGGCCGGACGGTTTACGACAACGGAGTGTTCAGCTGATGGCGACCCGACCCCCTAGCAAGATCGGCCTGGACCCGGCCGTGGTGCGCAAGGCTCGCAGCCTGGCGCGCAAGGCCGGTGCGCCGATCGTGAAGATGGCGACCACGCACTCGACCGTGTCGGTCGAGCGGGCCACGTTGCGGCTGGCCGGGCTGACCGGTGCCGACGTCGAGGGCATCCCGTGGGTCAACCGGTTGGTGGACGCGGTCCGGGAGGACGTCGGCCTGGAGCACGGGATCGCGCTGCCGGTCTGGCACGCGCTGGCCCGCGGCGACGGCGAGGACCTGACCGCGATCGCGCAGAAGGCCGCGGCCGGGTCGATCCAGTTCCGGCTGCCGACCTCCGCGAAGGAAGCCCAGCGGGCGGCCGGCGCGACCCGGCGCGCGGTGGCGACCGGGCTGAAGCGCATCGACATCCAACGCGCGCAGCGGGACAAGCTGATCGGCAAGCTCGGCAACCCGAAGCAGCGCCCGTGGATCTACCTGATCGTGGCCACCGGCGACATCTACGAGGACATCCCGCAGGCCCAGGCGGCGGCCCGGGAGGGCGCCGACATCATCGCGGTGATCCGCTCCACCGGCCAGTCGCTGCTCGACTACGTGCCCGAAGGCGCCACCCGCGAGGGCTACGCCGGCACCTACGCGACCCAGGAGAACTTCCGGCTGATGCGGGCCGCGCTGGACGACGTGTCCCGCGAGCTCGGCCGCTACGTCCGGCTGACCAACTACGCGTCCGGGCTGTGCATGCCGGAGATCGCCAGCCTGGCCGGGCTGGAGCGGCTGGACATGATGCTCAACGACTCGATGTACGGGATCCTGTTCCGCGACATCAACCCCAAGCGCACGTTCATCGACCAGCGGTTCTCCCGCCAGGTGCACGCCCGGGCCGGCATCATCATCAACACCGGCGAGGACAACTACCTCACCACCGCGGACGCGGTCGAGGCGGCGCACACGGTCACCGTGTCCCAGCTACTCAACGAGTACTTCGCCAAGGAGGCGGGGCTGGCGGACTGGCAGCTCGGGCTCGGGCACGCGTTCGAGATCAACCCCGACCTGCCGGACTCGTTCCGGCTGGAGCTGGCGCACGCGCTGCTGGCCCGCGAACTGTTCCCGGAGGCTCCGCTGAAGTGGATGCCGCCGACCCGGCACATGACCGGTGACGTATTCCGCGGCCACCTGCTCGACGGATTCTTCAACCTGGCCGGCGTGCTCACCGGGCAGAGCATCCTGCTGCTCGGGATGATGACCGAGGCGGTGGTCACGCCGTGGCTGTCTGACCGTGACCTGGCCGTGCAGAACGCCCGCTACGTCATCAACGCGGCCGGCGATCTGCAGGAGGACTTCCGGCCGGCGCCGGACGGGTTCATCGCCCGCCGGGCCCAGCAGGTGCTAGCCGAGGCGGTCGACCTGCTCGAGCGGATCGTCGACGACACCCTGCTCGAGGCGATCGCGGACGGCACGTTCGGGCTGATGCGCCGCCCGCCCGACGCCGGCAAGGGCTACGACGGGGTGTTCGCCCGCGCCGACGGCTACTACAACCCGGCCAGCGAGCTGCTGAACTCGTCCCTCGAAGAGACCAAAACGAGAGATTAAAGCCCCTGGTTCTGCGCTTTACTTGCGAGATTAGACTCGAAATCGACTGAGGAGGTCGCGCATGCTGCGTAGCTTCCGCGTCGCGAACCACAAGTCGATCCGCGACGCACAGGAGCTCGTGCTTGTCCCTGCCTACGACAAACAGGCTTCTGTCCTCCCGGTTGCGGGGATCTTCGGGGCGAATGCCGCAGGTAAGTCGAATCTGGTCGATGCCCTGCAGTTCATGCAGGAGGCTGTACGCAACTCCTACGCAAAATGGGAGCCGGGCTCGGGTGTGCCGCGGAGCCCGTTCCGGCTTGACGCGGCGGCTGCTGCCAAGCCGTCTGAGTACGTGGTTGACCTTGTCCTGAACGGAGTGCGCTATCTCTACGGGGTCACAGTCGACGATGAGCGCATCTGTGAGGAGTGGTTGTACGCCTATCCGAAGAACAAGCGCAGATCGATCTTCGATCGAACCGCGGACTCGGTTGGCGTTGGTACGACTCTCCCCGATCACAGAGGGCGCTCGAGGCTCCTCCAGGAGTTGACACGTCCCAACGCGACGCTGCTCGGCACGGCCGCCCGCGCCAACCAAGAGGAGGTCATGCCTGTATACGAGTGGTTCCGCGCCGGTATCGCGTTCCGCCGGCCCAACCGGTTCGGCGTAACGCCTCGTCTTGCTCGACACTTCGCGCCCGACAGCGAGGATCGTGACCGGCTTGTTCAGCTACTCCGAGCGGCGGACTTGGGAATTAGCGACGTCGAGCTTCGACGAGTGTCGTGGCAGACTCCGTCGCTGTTCGCGGCCCCTGGCGGTGAACTTGGCCAGACTGAATCAGCGGACTACATTTCGGGAAGCGCTCCAAGTCCCGGTACTCCAGATCCATTGCTTGCGCCGGAAACCCGGGTTGGTTACGACCTCGTCTTTCTTCACGGCGACGATCGAGTGCCTTTGACGTGGCGGGAACAGTCCGAAGGCACGCTAATGTTTCTGAATCTGCTTGTTTCCGCGCTCCAAGTCTTGCAGCGTGGTGGCGTGTTCTGTATCGATGAAATCGACGCTAGCCTTCATCCTCGTTTGACGACGCAGCTAATCCGCGTGTTTCAAGATCCGGTTACCAACCGTGAAGGTGGACAGCTCGTTTTCACGACTCATGATGCGACGCTGCTTGGTACCGCATTTGGCGAAAAGATTCTGGATCGCGACCAGATCTGGTTTGTCGAAAAGGCATCTGACGGGGCCACGATCCTCTTTCCGTTGACGGACTTTCACCCTCGCGATAAGGAAAACACTGAGCGCAGGTACCTTGGCGGGAGCTACGGAGCGGTACCCGAGATATCGGATGTGGACTTTCGACGAGCACTCTTGGTGGCCGAGGACTTACGCGAATGAGCCGCCAATCTAGGCGAGACAGGCAGCCGCCTGAGCGCCGAGCCAACTTCAGGCCGTCTCGAGTTCGCATCCTTGTGCTGTGTGGAGGCCAGGTCGCTGAGCCTGAGTACTTCGAAGGTCTCAAGACTTGGGCTCAGAATGCTGAGTACGCTATTACGATTCGAAGCCATCGGTCTGGCCCGGCCCGACTAGTCGAGCGGGCGATCGAGAGCTCGGACGATTACGATGAACCTTGGTGCGTTACGGACGTAGATCAGTTCCTAGACGTCGAGGAAGCGGCGGCTAGGATCGCCACCGCCCACGCCGTCCATCTCTTGATTTCAAATCCATGTTTTGGTCTGTGGCTACTGCTACATCATGCTGACCATCGCGCCTGGATCTCCTGTTGCAACGGCGTAACTCGCGAACTGCGCCGCTATGTCCCGGGCTACGACAAGTCCGTCGAGTTTATGAGATACCAGCCAGGATTGGAGGACGCGATTGAGCGAGCAAAGCGTCTTGGCGAGATTGAGGAGCGCTTTCCAAATCCTTCGTCCGGGGTTTGGGAGCTCGTTGAGAGAATCCTGACACGCAACACGGAGAACCAGTGACTGGTAACACGATCATTCGGCCGTACGGCGACGCCACCGGCGACGGCATGGTGCAGCTGTCCTTCACGCTGCCGATCCCGCACGACAAGCGGGCCGAGGGTGCCGCGCTACAACTGGCCCAGAAGATGGGGCTGGACCCGGCGATGGTCGTGCACGCCAAGGCGATGGGCCCGGAGTTCACGTTCTTCGTGGTGTACGGCCGGGTGCACCACCTGGTCGACGTCTCCAAGGTGCAGGTGATCGCGCGGGAGTATCCGCTGCTGAGCCCGAAGGACGCCAACGCCGAGATCAAGCGCCGGCTGCACCGCAAGCTCGTGGTGGTCGGCGCGTGCATCGGCACCGACGCGCACACCGTCGGCATCGACGCGATCCTCAACATCAAGGGGTTCGCGGGCGAGAAGGGCCTGGAGTACTACCGGGAGATGAAGGTGGTCAACCTCGGCGCCCAGGTCACCGTGCCCGACCTGGTCGAGCGCGCCCGCCGGGAGCGGGCCGACGCCGTGCTGGTGTCCCAGGTGGTCACCCAGCGCGATGCGCACCTGCACAACACCAAGGAGATGAGCGCGGCGTTTCGGGAGTCCTACCCGAGCGAGCGGCGTCCGCTGCTGGTCGTCGGCGGGCCGCGATTCGACGAGTCCGCGTCCGGCGAGCTCGGCGTCGACCGGATCTTCGGTAAGGGCACCACGCCCGGCGAGGTGGCCAGCTATCTGGTGCACGCGCTGGCCACCGAGCGGAAACATTCATGAGGGGGGCAGCATGAGCACGTCACGCACCGAGCAGACCGGCGCCAACGCCTGGGTTGGTCTGTCGGTCACGCACCGGCGCTACGTGCCGTATTCGCATGCGCACTACGGCGGCAACCTGGTCGATGGCGCCTACGTGCTCGCGCTTTTCGGCGATGTCGCGACCGAGCTGTGCATCCGCACCGACGGCGACGAAGCGCTGTTCGCGTCCTACCACGACGTGCAGTTCGTCGGGCCGGTGCAGGGCGGTGACGTGCTCGAAGTGACCGCGACGCTGACCAGGATGGGACGGCGTTCGCGCGGGATCGCGTTCGAGGCCAGGGTGGTCTGCCGGGGAACGCCCGAGGTGTCCGCGTCCGCGGCCAAGGTGTTGGACCCGCCGCTGGTGGTCACTAGTGCGTCCGGCACTGTTGTGGTGCCGCCGGGTAACGGGCGGAGATCCGCCAGGTAGACAAATCCGAACGGCGGATTGACAGCTCCTGCCTGTGCGCCGATAACGTCTGACTCGCTAGTCCGACCGCAGGACGACCGGTCCCGGGTCGCCTCGCTCGCAGTGAACGCGCCTGGGCAAGGGCGGGTCCCATCCACTGCCCGGCACCAGGTCCAGGGTGGGTTGTCACGCGCAGCGAGAGCGCACGAGCGACACGGGGGTAGGACACAGGAGAGGCCCGGCTGCCCAGTAGACAACAGCCGCTTTTCCCGCAGCCAGTGGGAACGGCGCCTGGTCCGAAGGGCGGTTCCGGGCTTCTTCTGTTGTTGATGTACGGTCACCGCACGGGCGCGAGGGAGCGGTGCGGATGGCGGTAACCGGCGGGGCAGGAGTGTCGTCGCGGGCTAGGCAGCGGCTTGCTGCGCTGGTCCCCGCGCTGGGCCCGGCGCTGGCGCGTTCCGGCCGCCGGGTGCGCCTGGCCCTGGCGGTCCCGGCCGGACTCATCCTCGCGCTGTCCTTCCCGCCCTACGGCTGGTGGCCGCTCGCGCTGCCGGCAGTCGCGGCCCTGAGTCTGCTGACCCGTGGGGTTTCGGCCCGGGCCGGTGCGCTGATCGGCTTGATCTACGGTCTGGTGTTCTTCGGGCTGCTGATGCGCTGGATGACTGTGATCGGGCCGGATGCCTGGATCCTGCTCAGCCTGCTGGAGGCCGCGTTCCTGGCTCCGCTGGGGGCCGCGCTGGCGGTGACCGCACGGCTGGCCTGGTGGCCGCTCGCGCATGCCGCGCTCTGGGTCGGGGTAGAGCTGCTACGGGCTCGGATCCCGTGGGGCGGGATGCCGTGGGGGCGGCTCGCATTCGGCCAGGCCGGCACCCCGCTCACGCCGTACGCGGCGCTCGGCGGCGCCCCGCTGGTCACGTTCGCGATCGCACTGGTGGCGACCCTGCTGGCGTATCTGATCGTGATGGCGGTGACCGGCCGGTCGCGGATTACCGCCTCGGTGGCTTCCACGCGGGCTTGGCTGGCGCTCGCCGGGTTGGCGGCATTGCTCGCAGCTCCCGCCTTGGTGCCCACTCCGACCGCCGGTGACCGGACCGTCACGGTGGCCCTGGTGCAGGGCAACGTGCCCCGGCTCGGGCTGGATTTCCTCGGGCAGCGCGAGGCCGTGCTGCGCAACCACGTCGGGGCGACCGAGGAGCTGGCCCGCCGGGTCGAGGCCGGTGAGCTGCCCAAGCCGGATCTGGTGATCTGGCCGGAGAACTCCTCGGACATCGACCCGTACCGGGATCCGGCGGCGCGGGCTTTGATCGATCACGCGGTGCGCCGGATCGGGGTGCCGACCCTGGTCGGCGCGGTCATCGACGCGCCGAACCCGGACCAGATCTACAACGTCGGCATTGTCTGGTCGCCGGCTACCGGACCCGGCGCGACCTACATCAAGCGGCATCCGGTGCCGTTCGGCGAGTACGTGCCGTTCCGGGCGCAGCTGGAGCGGTTCGTCAGCCGGCTGGAGCGGGTCCGCCGGGACTTCGTCGGCGGCGACCTGCCGGGCGTGTTGGACGTCGGCCCGGCCCGGCTCGGCGACGTGATCTGCTTCGAGGTCGCCTATGACGGGCTAGTCCATGACGTGATCACCGGTGGCGGTGAGGCGCTGGTCGTGCAGACCAACAACGCCACCTACGGCCGGACCGGGCAGACCGAGCAGCAGCTGGCCATGTCCCGGGTGCGTGCGGTCGAGCACGGCCGGCCGGTGCTGATCGCGGCCACCAGCGGGATCAGCGCGATGATCGCGGCGGACGGGACGATCGTGGAACGCTCGGCCGAGTTCGTGCCCGACCTGCTCGTGCACCAGGTGCCGTTGCGATCCGCCCACACCATGGCAACTCGGGTCGGCGCGGTGCCGGAATGGCTGCTGGCGCTGGCTGGGCTGGTGGCGACCGGCTGGGCGGTGTGGTCGCGCCGAGGCACTCGGGCCGGCGGGGCGGCCGGGCCGGGGCAGGTCGGAGCCGGCGCGGCCGGTCCCGGAGGCAGCGACGCCGGTGGCGGGACCGCCGGGGCCGCGGGTTCCGGGCGGTCGGCGCATCGGCGGGATACGGTGGAGTCCACCCCGCTAGCCAAGCCGTAACCGGAAGGGCCCTACCTGACCGTGGACTACACCACGTTCGCCGATCTCGGCAAGGTGTTGGTGATCATTCCCACGTACAACGAGTCGGAGAACCTCGAGCCGATCGTCGCCCGGGTCCGCGCCGCGGTCCCGGCCGCGGACATCCTGGTCGCCGACGACGGGAGCCCGGACGGCACCGGAGAGATCGCCGACAAGCTGTCCGCCGCCGACCCCGCGGTGCAGGTGCTACATCGCACCGTCAAGGAGGGTCTTGGCGCGGCCTACATCGCCGGCTTCGACTGGGGTCTGCAGCGCGACTACCAGGTCCTGGTCGAGATGGATGCCGATGGCTCGCACCAGCCGGAGCAACTGACCCGGCTGCTGGAGGCGCTGCGCTCGGCCGACCTGGTGCTCGGCTCGCGGTGGGTGCCCGGCGGCACCGTGGTGAACTGGCCGGTCAGCCGCAAGCTGCTGTCCAAGGGCGGCACCACCTATGCCCGGCTGGCGATCGGGATCCCGCTGCGCGACGCGACCGGCGGCTACCGGGCGTTCCGGCGGCAGGTGCTGGAAACGATCGGCCTGGCCGACGTGGCCTCGCAGGGGTACTGCTTCCAGGTCGACCTGGCATGGCGCGCGTTGCGGGCCGGGTTCCGGGTCGTCGAGGTGCCGATCACGTTCGTGGAGCGCGAGTACGGCACCAGCAAGATGAGCCGCTCGATCGTGACCGAGGCGCTCTGGCGGGTGACCGTTTGGGGCGTTCAGCACCGGCTCGGCGCGGTGCGCCGAGCGGTACGCGGCCGTTCGGCGCAGCCCGCCGAGACGGGGGAGTAGGACCTCATGCGTCTTCGCTTGATCATCGCGGCCCTGTTCCTGATCGTGCCGCTGCTCGAGATCTTCATCATCATCCAGGTCGGCCGGGTGATCGGACCGTGGTGGACGGTCGGCCTGCTCATCGTGGAGAGCTTGATCGGGGCCTGGCTGATCAAGCGCGAGGGGCAGCGGGCCTGGCGCGCGCTGCGAGACTCGATCGGCACCGGCCGGCTGCCCGGGCGTGAGCTCGCCGATGCGGCGCTGGTCTTGGTGGGCGGCACACTGCTGCTGACGCCGGGCTTCGTCACCGACATTGTCGGGTTCTTCCTGGTGCTGCCGCCGACCCGACCGATCGCGCGCCGAATGCTCAGCTGGTTCATCAACCGGCGTGCGGTCGCCGTGACCAGGCGCTACGGGTACGACCCGGCGCAGGCCACGTCCACCCGGCGGGTGGTGCCCGGTCAGATCATCGACGAGTAGCCGCGGCGCCGGACAGTCACAGCCGCCGGGCGCGCAGGCCTAGCCACTCTCGGTTCGAGCTGGTCCGCCAGGTTTCGGTGATCGTGAATCCGGCATCGTCGAGCAGCCCGAACAGGATGTCGGCGCGGTGGTAGGTGAACCACCGGTTCCGGTCGGCGCCATACATCTGGGCCACCTCGAAGCCCTCGTTCTCGCCTTCGGCCACCAGGAGGTGCAGGAGGCCGCCGGGCCTGGTCACCCGGCTGAACTCGGCCAGAGCGGTCGGCACGTCGCCGCGGGTCAGGTGCAGCAGCGCGGCCTGACACCAGATGCCGTCCAGGCAGCCGTCGGCCAGCGGGAGCGTGCGCACGTCGGCCCGCAGGAGCCAGCCCGGGTCACCGAGCCGGAGCATCCCGGCCGACCGGTCCAGCGCGAGCGGCGTCGGACCTCCGTAGCGATCGATCAGGGGTCACGACCTGGCGAATGACACGCCCTTTTCCGCCAATCCGTGACCCATGATCGATCCATTACCGAATCTGGAGATGAGCCGAGCCGCGTCGCCGGGGGGACACGACGCGGCTCGGAGCCTGGTTGGGGGTCAGCCCGCAGGCTGACCGGGTTAGGGCGCGGCTAGGCGCTCTTGCGGTGCGGTCGGGTGGGATCGATGCCACCGGAGCGCAGCACCGCCAGCCGCTCGGCGAGGATCTCCTCGAGCTGGTCGCGGGTACGCCGCTCCATCAGCATGTCCCAGTGCGTCCGCGCGGGGCGGGCCGCCTTCTCCTCGGGCGCCTGCCCGTCCACGCGCAGCGCGACCTGACCGCAGGTCCGGCAGTCCCAGGTGGCCGGGATCTCGGCCTCGGCCGAGAACGGCACGGTGAAGTGGTGGCCCTTGGGACAGTCGTATGCGATCTCCTGGCGTGGTGCCACGTCCACGCCGTAGTCGGTCTCGTAACTCGTCGATCCCAGTCGGGATCCACGAAGCGCGCGCTCACTCATCAGCCCAGAGCCTCCTGGGTCTCGGATTTTTGGGGTTTTGCCTGTCCGGCACCCTCACAAACGCACGAACCCCCCGGAATGATTCCCATCCCACTCTTGCTCGGGCCTTTCGGGCTCGAGCTCCCGCACTGAAGATGCCCAGATCCGGCCCCGCTCTCACCCCGGTTCACCCGGTCGAATCGATCCGATCCGGCATCGTCCCCCATTCGGACCTTATTCGGACCCACTGCGCCGATATTCGGACCCACTGCGCCGATCGGATTGCCGCCCGCGGCGGCCGATCACACGCTAGATCCGGTGTGGGACCGGGTTACCGGCCTCGACCACGCCGCGCCGCAGGTCGACCCGCGCCAGCAGCACGAATCCGGCCACAAAGAAGATCACCAGGGACAGGATCGCGGTCCGGTAGCTGTCGGTCAGCTGCAGCGACAGGCCGAACACCAGGGGCCCGATGAAGCTGGTGCCCTTCTCGCTGATCTCGTACAGACCGAAGTACTCGGCCTCCTTGCCGACCGGGATCAGGTGCGAGTACAGCGACCTGGACAGCGCCTGGGTGCCGCCGAGCACGATCCCGATGGCCGCGCCGAGCAGGTAGAACTGTAGTTGCGCGCGGGCCGGCAGGAAGTAGGCCAGACCGACCACCGCCGTCCACAGCACCAGGCTGGTCAGCACCACCCGCTTGGTGCCGTAACGGCCGGCCAGCCGGCCAAGCAGCAGCGCGCCGCCGAACGCGACGAACTGCACCATCAGGATGGTGGTGATCCGCACCTGTTCGGACAGCTCGAGTTCCTTGTCGGCGTAGCTGGCGGACAGCGTGATCACTGACTGGACACCGTCGTTGTAGAGCAGATACGCGATCAGGAACAGCAGGGCCTGCCGGTAGCCGGGCAGTTCGCGCAGCGTCCGGCCGAGCTGCCGGAACCCGCCAGTCAGCACCGAGCCGTCCAGTGCCGAGCCGTCCAGTGCCGAGCCGGACGGTCCGGCGGGACCCTCGGCGTCGGTCACCACCGCACGGTCACCGACCAGTAACCGGCGCCGGTTGCGCAACACCGCGACCGGGACGATGGTGAACACCGCCCACCAGACGCCGGCGGCCAGCAGCGAGATCCGCACCGCCTGCCCGGTGCTCAGGCCCAGGTCCCCGCGCATCGAGTACAGCGCCACGTTGGCGGCGAGCATGAGTGCGCCACCGAGATAACCGGTGGCCCAGCCACGGGAGGACACCGCGTCCCGCTCGTCCGCTCCGGACAGCTCGGGCAGAAACGCGTTGTAGACCACGATCGAGCAGCCGAACGCCAGGTTCGCCAGCACGAACAGGGCACCACCGAGCAGGTAGCGCTCACCAGAGACGAAGTACAGCGCCATGGTCGCGGCCGAGCCGAAGAACGCGAACAGCGCGAGCAGCTGGCGCTTGTGGCCGTACCGGTCCGCGATCGCGCCGACCACCGGCAGCACGACGAACTGCAGCGCGGCGGACAGGCTTACCACGTAGGCGAAGTAGGACCCGGCGGCGATCGGGATGCCGAACACTCGCAGCTCACCGTCCGGACCGGCGGCGTTCTCGGCGATGTCGGTCAGGTACGGGCCGAGGAAGACGGTGACCACGGTGGTGGAGAACACCGAGTTTGCCCAGTCGTAGACGTACCAGGCCCGGCGCTGCCGGGTCCGGGTCGCCTGCTCGGCCGCGGACAGCGGCTCCTCCGCCGGGGCGACCGGTGCTGACGTGGTCATGCGAGATCCTCGACGGGACGGGACCGGGACTGCCCTGATCGCCGATCCATCCAGTCGGCGATCAGGGCAGCCAAGCGTTGCGGGCCACCAGCACGTCGCGCAAGACCTCGAGCCGATCCGTCATGATTCCGTCGACGCCCAGGTCGAGCAGCCGGTGCATGGTCGCCGGGTTGTCGATGGTCCAGACGTGCACATGCATGCCGAGCCCGTGGGCGAGGTTGACCAATCGCTCGTCGACCACCGGGAGCGGGCCGAGCCGGGCCGGCAGCTGCACGCACGGGACCCCGGCCGGCGCCAGCCGGTGCAACCGCTCGAACAGCGCGGCGGTCCGCAGCCCGAGCGCTTCGATCGGCCCGACCGCGGTGCACAACCGTGGCCCGAGCGCGTCGCGCACCGCGGCCAGCCGCCGGTCCGAGAACGACGCGACGCAGACCCGGTCGATGCAACCGGTCCGCTTGATCACCTCGACCAGCGGGGCGATCGCCGAGACTTCCTTGACGTCGATGTTGATCCGGGCGCCAGGGAACGCCTCGAGCAGGTCGGTCAGCAGCGGAATCGGCTCCTGCCCGGCGATCCGGGCCCGCTGCACCGAGGCATACGGCAGCCTGGCGATCCGGCCGCGCTGATCGGTAACCCGGCCGAGCCGGCGGTCGTGGAAGGCCAGCAGCACGCCGTCGGCGGTGCCGTGAACATCGGTCTCCAGGTAGCGGTAGCCGAGCTCGACGGCGCGGGCGAACGCCGCCATCGAGTTCTCCAGACCGGTTGCGGCCCCACCACGGTGCGCGAACGGGATCGGTCCCGGGTGGTCGAGGAACGGGTACGGCGTCACGGTGGGAACGGCCCTAACCCACGGTCTCGCCGGCCAGCGCACCGAGCCGGCGCGGCACGCCTGGTACCTCGGCCGCGGTGAGCAGATCCGCGATCCGGCGCCAGGACCGGTGCAGTGACCGCGCCGAGACCGGCATCCCCGGCCGGTGACCGGGTGGGCCGTGCCGGTCGCCGCCACCGCCAACCGCGACCCACAGCAGGTGCGGGTCGCTGCCTTGCAGCCGGGCTACCAGGTCGGATCGCAACCCTAGCCAGCGGCGCAGGATCGATCCGGTGCCGGCGGAGAACTCCAGCTGACGCAGGTACGCTGGGTCGTAGCTGCCGGTCTGTACCGGAAGCCGGTGGCCTGGTGGCCGGTGCGGCACGGTCGCCAGACCGGGCGAGCGCAACCCGGAGCCGAACCGCAGGTCGGCCACCCGCAGCAGGGCCAACTCGCCGACCCGGGCGCCGGTGTCGACCGCCAGTGCGGCCAGCGCAGTCGTGCGGACCCACAGCTGCTCGGTGACGCCCGGTGGACGGCGCTCGCTCAGAATCCGGATCGCAACTGCGGCTTCGTCGTGGTCGGCCATCGGCAGCCGGGAGATCCGCGGCAGGGTCTCGTCGATCGGCACCGGCAGGTCGACCCAGCCGGCGAACGCGCGCACCGTCGCCAGCCGGGCCCGCTGCCCGGCGGCGGAGGCTCGGCCGGCTCCGCGTTCCCTGGTCTCGCCGCGGTCGGCCGCGGCCAGCCAGTCGGCTACCCCGGACCGGTCGAGCAGGTCGGTCACGGACAGCGCGGCCGGGTCGACACCGAGCTGCCCGGCCCGGTGCTTGGCCAGATCGGTCAGCGCCCAATGCCGCTGCCGCCGGGTCGCGGCCCGCCGGCCGTCGGCGAGCAGTGCCTCGTCGAACGCCAGGATCGCCTCCAGGGCTGGTCTCGATCGCGTCGGCACGTCTCCATCTTCACCGAGCATTGGTCCGATCGGCCGCAGCGCCGCGCACCAGCGCAGCGCCACGC
>JAKEEW010000738.1 GCA_022616375.1 Sporichthyaceae bacterium | reverse complement strand
GCGGCGAGGCCCTCGGGGTCGGCCGGCTCGGTCAACCGGGCCAGGCGCCGCAGCGCCGCCCACACCGTCGCGATCATGGACCCACCTTCCCCCGACACGCCGCTGGCGCAGCCTCCGGCACAACTGGGCACAACTGGGCATAACTGTAGGTGCCGGCCACGGCGACGGCGACCGCCTGCCCGGCTCATTCGAGCTGCCGCAGGGCATCCTCGACGCCACGCACGAATGTCGGGTAGGGAAAGATCAGCTCGCGCAGCGCGGCGACCGGGACGCGCTCGCGGATCGCCAGGACCAGCAGCCCGACGACCTCGCCGGCGGCCGGTCCCATCACCGAGCCGCCGACCAGCACCCCGCGGCCGACGTCGGCCACCAGCTTGACCACGCCGTGCTCGGCTCCAGGGCCGTGAATCCAGCCCCGCGCCGAGGCCCCGGTGGCGGCCACCCCCACCCTGACGCGGCCAAGCAGCGCCCGGGCCTGGGCCTCGGTCAAGCCGACGCTGCCCACCTCAGGGTCGGTGAAGGTCACCCTGGGCACCGCCGTGTAGTCGGCCGGCTCATGGCCGACCCCGAGGATGTCGGCAGCCGCGATCCGGCCCTGGTAGACCGCCACGTGGGTGAAGGCGCCCTTGCCGGTGACATCGCCGACAGCCCACAGGCCCTCACCGGCCCGCAGGTGCGGGTCGACCGCGACCGCCTTGGCGTCCGGGTCCAGCCCGGCCGCCGCGACGCCGAGCCCGCCCAGGTCGAGGCGTCGGCCCGTGGCGACCAGCAGGCGCTCCGCCGCGACCATCGTGCCGTCCGACAGCCACACCCACAGCCCGGTCCCGTCATCGAAGGGCTTGACCGACACCGCCGTCACGCCGGTATGGAGGGTCATCCCCTCGGCCCGGACGACCTCGTCCATCGCCGCGCCCTGCTCAGGCTCCTCCATCGGTAGGGCGTGCTCGCCAGCCTCGACCACCGTGACCGCGGTCCCGAGGCGGTGGAAGGCCTGCGCCAGCTCCAGGCCGACCGGCCCGGCCCCGAGCACCAGCAGCGAACGGGGCAGCTCGGTAGCCTCGACCGCCT
>JAKEEW010000737.1 GCA_022616375.1 Sporichthyaceae bacterium | reverse complement strand
GAGGTTCGGCTAGAGGTTCGGGGGCCGCCACTCGTACGGAGTGCTCAGTACCACCGTGGTGCGGGTCGACACATTGGCCTGGGACCGGATGGTGGCCAGCAGCTGCTCGAGGTCACCCGGAGCGGGCACCCGGACCTTGAGGATGTAGTTCTCGTCGCCGGCCACGCTGTGACAGGCCTCGATTTCGGGGATGCTGGCCAGCCGCTCCGGCACATCGTCGACCGCGGCCGGATCGAACGGTTTCACCGAGATGAACGCGGTCAGCGACAGCCCGGCCGCGTCCGGGTCGACGATCGCGGCGTAGCCCTTGATCACACCGCGCTGCTCAAGCCGGCGCACCCGCTGGTGCACCGCGGAGGTGGACAGGCCGGTGGCCTTGCCCAGGTCCGTATAGCTCATCCGGCCGTCCCTGGTGAGCAGCCGGACGATCAGCCGATCGAGGTCCTCCACGCGAGTAAACCTAGCGCTCCGGCCCGGCTGCGGTCAGTAGCCGAACACCCGGACCGGTACTCGACTGCCGGGGGCGGCGGTCACGGACCTGGCTGGAGCCGGCGCGCGGTCATGGGGTCGACGGCTGCCGCTGCAGGTGCCGTCCGATCACGATCCGCTGGACCTGGTTGGTGCCCTCGACGATCTGCAGCACCTTCGCCTCGCGCAGGTAGCGCTCGGCCGGGAAGTCGCTGACGTAGCCGTAGCCGCCGAGCACCTGCACCGCGTCGGTGGTCACCTTCATCGCCATGTCCGTGCAGAACAGCTTCGCCATCGCGGCCTGAGCGGTGGCCGGCAGGCCGGCGTCCCGGCGCCGGGCGGCGGCGACGTACAGCGCCCGGCCGGCCGCGACCTGGGTGGCCATGTCCGCGAGCATGAACTGCAGCCCCTGGAAGTCGATGGTGGCCCGGCCGAACTGGTGGCGCTCCTTGGCGTGCCCGACCGCCAGGTCGAGTGCGGCCTGGGCCAGCCCGACCGCGCAGGCGGCGATGCCGAGCCGGCCACCGTCCAGCGCGGCCAGCGCGATGCCGAAGCCTTCGCCCTCGGCGCCGATCCGGCGCTCGACCGGCACCCGGGCGTCGTCGAGCACGATCTGCGCGGTGGTGGAGGACTTCAGCCCCATCTTCCGCTCGGCCGGTGCCACCGACAGCCCAGGAGCGTCGGCCGGCGCGAGCAGGCAGCTGATCCCGCGCGAGCCGTCGTCCGAGGTGCGCACGAACATGCTGTAGAAATCGGCCTGCCCGGCATGGCTGATCCAGGCCTTGGTGCCGTTGAGCCGGTAGTCGGCTCCGTCGCGCACCGCGCGGGTGGTCAACGCCGCCGCATCCGAGCCGGACTGCGGCTCGGACAGGCAGTAAGCGCCGAGCAGCTCGCCGCCGAGCAGGTCGGGCAGCCAGTCCCGCTGCTGCTGCTCGGTGCCGTACTGGGCCAGCGGGAAGCAGGACAGCGTGTGCACACTGACCCCGAGCCCGACCGCCAGCCAGCCGCGGGCCAGCTCCTCCACGACCTGGGTGTATACCTCGTAGGGCTGGGCCGCGCCGCCGAACTCCTCCGGGTAGGGCATACCGAGCAGCCCGGCCCGGCCCAGGGTGCGGAACACCTCCCGCGGAAACCGGCCGGATTCCTCGTGCTCGGTGACCTTCGGGGTTAGCTCTTTGTCGACAAGTTCCCTGACCAGCTCGATGGCTGCGGTGCCTTCGGCGGTCGGCATCAGCCGCTCGACCTGGCTCATCCGGCCACCACCACGAGCTCCCGCGGGCGCAGGTTGAGCCGCTCGCCGCCGGTCTCGGTGCAGACCATGATGTCTTCGATCCGGGCGCCGTGCCGGCCGGCCAGATATACCCCTGGCTCCACCGAGAAGGCCATGCCCGGCTCCAGCGGCCTGGTGTTGCCGGCCACCAGATACGGCTCCTCGTGCGTCTCCAACCCGATCCCGTGCCCGGTGCGGTGAAGGAAGTACTGCCCGTAGCCGGCCTCGGTGAGCAGGTCTCGCGCCACCGCGTCGATCGACTCGCAGCTCACCCCGGGACGGACCGCCTCGCACGCCGAGACCTGGGCGGTCAGCAGCGCGTCGTAGTAGGCCAGGAAGTCGGCCGGCGGCTCGCCGACCGCATAGGTACGGGTCTCGTCCGAGCAGTAGCCGGTCGCGGTGGTGCCGCCGATGTCCACCACGACCGGATCGCCGGGCTGGATGACCCGGTCGGACCGGTCGTGGTGCGGGCTGGCCCCGTTCGGTCCGGAGGCCACGATCACGAAGTCGACCCGGGCGTGCCCGGCGGCGATGATCGCGTCGGCGATGTCCCGGCCGACCTCACGCTCGGTCCGCCCGGCCCGCAGCCAGTCGCCGATCTGGGCGTGCACCGCGTCGATGGCGGCACCGGCCTGGCGCAGCTGCTCGACCTCCTCCGGGGTCTTGCGGATCCGCAGCTCGCGCAGCACCGCTCCGGCCAGCCGCTGCTCGACCTCGGGGAGCGCGGCCTGCAGCGCCATCACCTTCTCCGCCCACATGTGGTTGTCCAGCGCGACCACCCGGGCCTGTGCGGGCAGGGTCGCGGCGACCAGCGCGTAGGGGTCGTCGGTCTCCGACCAGGCGGCGATCTCCAGGCCGAGCTTGCCGACCCCGGAGGCCTCGGCGGCCGGTCGCTCGAGCACCGGCACGACCAGCACCGGGTCGCCCATCGCGGGCAGTACCAGGCAGGTCAGCCGCTCCAGCGGCATGGCCTCGTAGCCGGTCAGGTAGCGCAGGTCGGCGCCCGGGGTGATGAGCAGCGCGTCGATTCCGGCGGCGGCAGTGGCCTGCTGGGCGCGCTGCAGGCGATCAGGAGAGCTGGAGGTGGTCACGGCCCTCAGGTTAGCGCGCGGCACAATGACCTCCGTGGGCCGTCGAATGATGTTGCTTGACTCCGCTTCGATGTACTTCCGGGCCTTCTTCGGCGTACCCGACTCGGTCACCGCGCCGGACGGCAGTCCGATCAACGCGGTGCGCGGTTTTCTCGACATGATCGCGTATCTGGTCCGCGCACATCCG
>JAKEEW010000736.1 GCA_022616375.1 Sporichthyaceae bacterium | reverse complement strand
GTATATGGTCAACGATGCGGCGGTGCTGCTCGGCAAGCCGTACGTCTGGGGCTCTATCTATCGCTTCGACGGCCAGGCGTCGGTGTTCTGGGCCGAGCACGGGCCGTGCTACCGCTGCCTCTACCCGGAGCCGCCCCCGCCCGGCATGGTGCCCTCCTGCGCCGAAGGCGGCGTGCTCGGTGTGCTGTGTGCCACGATCGGGTCGATCCAGGTGACCGAGGCCATCAAGGTCCTGACCGGCGTCGGCGAGCCGCTGGTCGGGTCGCTCATGGTCTACGACGCACTGGACATGTCGTACCGCAAGATCAAGGTTCGCAAGGACCCCGACTGCACTCTCTGCGGCAAGAACCCCGCCATCACCAGGCTCATCGACTACGACGACTTCTGCGGTGCGGTGTCCCAGGAGGCGTCCGACGCGGCCCAGGGCTCGACCATCACGGTCAAGGAGCTCTGCGACTGGCTCGCCGCGCAGAAGCCGATCCACCTGGTCGACGTCCGCGAGCCGGCCGAGTACGAGATCGTCAAGATTCCCGGTTCTATCCTGGTGCCGAAGGGGGAGTTCCTCTCCGGTCAGGCCCTGGTCGACCTACCGCAGGACCGCCAGGTCGTCCTCTACTGCAAGACCGGCGTGCGCAGTGCCGAGGCGCTCGCAGCCGTCAAGGCGGCCGGCTTCAAGGACGCCGTACACGTTTACGGGGGAGTGTCCGCCTGGCAGAAGCAGATCGATCCCTCGCTGCCCGCGTACTGACGGATCTGCCGGGCCCGACAGCAACGAAGCGACTCATCACGCGACTACTCTGTCCAAATTGGAGCTTCGCGACCGGGTGCAGCTGTCATCTTCGCGTTCGAGAGAGTGGCCTGGTCATTGCGCGGCGCGCCTACCACCTACAGCCTCGCGGCTCGCGTTCGGGTGGCCGTTTCGGTCGCGCCGGGGGCCGGTAGCCTACCGGCATGGTCGACATCGACGCCGCGATCGGTTTTGTCGTGGCCCGGGGGGATGCGGTAGACCGGGCTCGCCTGTCCCACCTGCGGACGGGCGTGCCACCTGCGGCCGAGATCTTCGAAAATGTCGATCGCGGGCAGACCGAGACCGGTGGCTGGCCCGCTCAGCCGGACGATCCGGTGGCGTCCATCGATGCGACCTGCTTCCGGCTTGCCGAGCTGGACGGTCTGTCCGGGTTGACCCGACCGTCGGCGGTGCGCGCGCTGCGTTGGCTCGCCGCCCGGCAGCGCCTCGACGGATGCTGGGACGAGGACCGGGCCCTGGCCAGCTCTGCGCCGCCCTGGGCGAGACCAGGCGACCCGGAGGCCCGGTTCTACCTCACCGCCACCGCCGCGTTCTGGCTCGCGGTCGCGGCCTCC
>JAKEEW010000115.1 GCA_022616375.1 Sporichthyaceae bacterium | reverse complement strand
TGATAGCAAACCCGCAGGTCGCTGCTCCAAGGGATCATGAAAACAGCGATCTTGAGGGGCGGCGGGGGAGCCGGCGGCGAGCTGAGGAGCCGCAGCTCTAGGGCCTGCGGACGCTGGTCAGGCCGGCCCGGCGCGCCCGATCCGCCGCCGGGCCGACCGCCTCGGCAAGCGCGTCCACGTCGGCCGGCACCGAGCTGTGCCCGAGCGAGAACCGCAGCGACCCGCGAGCCAGCTCCTCACCAAGCCCCATCGCCAGCAGCACGTGGCTGGGCTGGGCCACCCCGGCCGAGCAGGCCGAGCCGGTGGAGCACTCGATCCCGCGCGCGTCCAGCAGCAGCAACAGCGCATCCCCCTCGCAACCGGGGAACGAGAAGTGCGCGTTGCCGGGCAGCCGCCGATCCAGACCGGGTCCGGGGTCGCCGTTGAGGACCGCGTCCGGCACCGCGGCCCGGACCCGCTCGATCAGCTGATCCCGCAGTCCGACCAGTTGCTCGGCCCGCTCCGCCTGGTGTTTGGTGGCGATCCCGGCGGCCACCGCAAAGCCGACGATGCTCGGCGTCGCCAGCGTGCCGGACCTGACATCCCGCTCCTGACCGCCGCCGTGCAGGACCGGGACCGGGCTCCAGGCGCGGCCGAGCACGAGTGCGCCTACCCCCGGCGGGCCGCCGAGCTTGTGCCCGGTCAGGGTCATCGCGTCCAGCCCACTCGCGGCGAAGTCGACCGGGAGCTGGCCGACGGCCTGGATCGCGTCGGAGTGAATCGGGATCCCGTGGGAGCGGGCCACCTCGACCAGTTGCGGCACCGGCTGCACGGTGCCTACCTCGTTGTTCGCCCACATCACACTGACCAGCGCAACCGAGCGGGGATCGGCCTCGATGGCGGCGCGCAGCGTGTCCGGATGCAACCGGCCGAGCGGATCGACCGGGAGCAGCTCGACCTGCGCGCCCTCGCGCTCGGCCAGCCACAGCGCCGAGTCGAGCACGGCATGGTGCTCAACCGCCGAGATCAGCACGCGCTTCCGCCGGCTGTCCTCGCCACAGCGCAACCAGTACAGACCCTTGATCGCGAGGTTGTCCGCCTCGGTACCGCCGCCGGTGAAAACGATCTCGCTCGGTCTCGCGCCGATCGCCTGGGCGAGCGACTCCCTGGCTTCCTCCACGGTTCGCCGGGCAGCGCGGCCGGCGGCGTGGAGTGAAGACGGGTTACCCAGCAGGCCAAGCTGGTCGGTCACGGCCGCGATGGCCTCCGGCAGCATCGGCGTCGTTGCAGCATGGTCGAGGTACGCCATTGTCTTTACAGCCTAAGCCGCGAGGGAAACTCAGGCCTGCCGCTTAGCGATCTCCGCGGTCAGCTGCGGGATGACCTGGTGCAGATCCCCGACGACGCCGTAGTCGACCAGCTCGAAGATCGGCGCCTCCGCGTCCTTGTTGATGGCCACGATGGTCTTCGAGGTCTGCATACCGGCCCGGTGCTGGATCGCGCCGGAGATGCCGCAGGCGATGTAGAGCTGCGGGGACACGGTCTTGCCGGTCTGGCCGACCTGGTGCTGGTGCGGATACCACCCGGCGTCGGTAGCCGCCCTGGACGCGCCCACCGCCGCGCCGAGTGCGTCGGCTAGGCCCTCGATCAGCGCGAAGTTGTCCGCCGAGCCCACCCCGCGGCCGCCGGAGACCACGATCGCGGCCTCGGTCAGCTCGGGTCGCGAGCTCTGCTCGACCGTGACCTGGTCGATCACCTTGGCGAGCTTGCCGGCGTCGGACACTTTGACCTGGACGTCGACCCGCTCGGCCGCGGCCGGGCTACCGGCCGGCACCGGTGGGGTGGAGTTGGGCCGCATCGTCACGATCGGGGTGCCCTGGGTGACGGTGGACTTGACCACGGTGGAGCCGCCGAAGATGGACTGCTCGGCGACCAGACCGTCGTGCACGTCCACCGCGTCGGTGAGCACGCCGGAGCCGGTCTTGATCGCGAGCCGACCGGCGATCTCCTTACCGTCAGCGCTGGAGGCCAGCAGCACGGCGGCCGGAGCCTGATCGGCGACCAGCTTGGCCAGCAGCTCGGCGACCGGCGCGACCACGTAACCGGTCAGGTCGGCAGCCTCGGCGACATAGACCGTGGTCGCGCCGTACTCGGCCAACCGCTCCTTGGCGGCGTCGAACCCGGGGCCGACGAACACCGCGGCCGGCTCCCCCAGGGCACGCGCCTTGGTCAGCAACTCCAGCGTGACCTTCTTGACGGTGCCCTCGGCGTGTTCGACGAGGACGAGGATCTCAGCCATTCCTACCGCTCTCTTAGATGAACTTCTGCTCGGACAGGAACTCGGCGAGCTTGACCCCGCCGTCACCGTCGTCGGTGACGATCGTGCCGGCCGCGCGTGGCGGGCGGGCCGCGAAGTCTTCGACCGCGGTCCAGGATGCGGCCAGCCCGACCTGGCCCGACTCCAGACCGAGGTCGGCCAGGGTGAGCACGTCGAGCGGCTTCTTCCTGGCGGCCATGATGCCCTTGAATGACGGGTACCGCGGCTCGTTGATCTTCTCGACCACGCTGACCACGGCCGGGGCCTGGCCCTCGACCACCTGGTAGCCGTCCTCGGTCTGCCGCTGGATGCGCACCGTGGAGCCGTCCACCTCGACCTTGTTGGCGAACGTCAGCTGGGGCTTGCCGAGCCGCTCGGCCAGCATCGCGGGCAGCACGCTGGTACGCGCATCGGTGGACTCGGAACCGAGAATCACCAGGTCCCACTCCCGGGCCTCGAGCGCGGTGGCCAGCGCGAGCGAGGTGGCCGCCGCATCCGAGCCGTGCAACGCGTCGTCCACCAGGTGGACACCCGCGTCGGCGCCCATCTGCAGCGCCTTGAGCACGGTCTCGCGCGCCCGCTCCGGCCCCATCGACAGCACGGTGACCTCACCACCGTGCGCCTCGGCCAGGCGCAGCGCCTCCTCTACCGCGTACTCGTCGAGCTCGTTGAGCACGCCATCGACCTTGGCCCGGTCGAGGGTCTTGTCGGCCGGGTCGAGCGTGCGCTCCGACGCCGTGTCCGGTACCTGCTTGACGCAGACAACGATCTTCATGGCCGGCGGCCGACCTCCAGTCCGAGTTTCATCCGGTTGAGCCCGGATGTCGCGCACATGCCGCGGGTGCGGAGAGTTGTGCCCGCACACCGGGCTCCTAGCCTGCCAGCGCCCCCGCCGGCCGAGCGAGCCGGGTGGGTCGATCGGCCGGTTCGGGCTGGTTCCGGCCGATGTTACCAACGGGTAGCCTGTTCGTCGTTCGTGCCTCAGCGTGATCACCAGCTGGCTAGGATCGGGGTCCCATGCGCGTGCTGATGCTCTCCTGGGAGTACCCACCCGTCGTGTACGGCGGCCTCGGCCGGCACGTCCACGCGCTGGCCGAGGCGATGGTGCTGGCCGGCCATCAGGTCAGCGTGGTCACCCAGCAGATTGCCGGCGGCGAGCCGCTGCGGGAAATCACCGCGGGCGTGGACGTCATCCGGGTGCCGCAGGATCCGCCCTACCTCCCGGTGACCGACATCCTGGCCTGGACCATGGGGTTCAACCATGCGCTCGCCCGCACCGCGCTCCGGCTGACCGAAGACCTGCGGCCGGAGGTAGTGCACGCGCACGACTGGCTGGCCGCGCACGCCGGCGCGACGCTGCGCGACACCCTGCAGGTCCCGCTGGTGGCCACCGTGCACGCCACCGAGGCCGGGCGGCAACAGGGCTGGCTACGGCAACCGGTGAGCAAGGCGATCCACAGCGTGGAGTGGTGGCTGACCTACCAGGCCCGCCGGGTCATCATCTGCTCCTCGCACATGCGTACCGAGGTCAGCACGCTGTTCGCGCTGTCCGCCGACAAGCTCGACGTGATCCCCAACGGCATCGACCTGGCCAGGTGGCGGGTGGACACCGCGCTCGCCGGCGCGCTGCGGCAGCGCTACGCCGCCGGCGACGGTGCGCCGCTGCTGGTCTACGCCGGCCGGTTGGAATGGGAAAAGGGCCTGCACACCCTGCTGCGTGCGCTGCCCAGGCTGCGCCGCCGCTACCCCGGTCTGCGCCTGGTGGTGGCCGGGCGGGGCAGCAAGGAATCCGAGCTGCGCGGGCTGGCCCGGTCGCTGCGGCTGGGTCGCGCAGTGACGTTCGTCGGGTGGCTCCCGGCCGAGGAGCTGGCCGCGCTGGGCGCCGCGGCCGACTGCGCGATCGTGCCGTCCATCTACGAGCCGTTCGGGATCGTGGCACTGGAGGCCGCGGCCTCGGGCACTCCGTTGGTGGTCGCGGATACCGGTGGGTTGCGCGAGATCGTCGAGCACGGGGTGACCGGGCTGCGGTTCGCGCCCGGCGACGTGGCCGGGCTGGCCGACGCGGTCGGCTCGCTGCTGTCCGACGAGGTGCTCGCCCACCGGCTGGTCCGCGACGCCAGGGCGGTGCTGGACACCGACTACCGCTGGACCTCGATCGCCGAGCGGACCGTGGCGGTCTACCGGCGTGCGATCGCCGAGGACGCCGCGGTCCGAGCCGGGTTGCGCACGTTGGACGAGCCCGCGTTGCCGGCTCGGCTGGTGGTCGGCGACGACAACGTCTTCGCCCAACGCAGCGGCGGGTAGCCGATCCCGAGCTCCCACGGCCAGCGCAGCGGCCGCCAGTGCTGGTAGACCACGGTGCAGGCGACCTCGGTGCGCAGCGTCGTCATGCCGTTCGCGGCGAATGTCCGGTCGAGCAGCGCAACGTCGTCGGTCTCCTGGTCCATCGGGTCGATCACGTGCCCGGCTACGTAGACCGGGTCGGTGACCGCGTCGGCCGCGTTGCGGTTCTCCGGGAACTTGCCGTGCCCGCCCTCGACCAGCCCTACCGTGATCCGATCGCCGGCGGTCAGCTGCAGCGGCAGCCCGGTCCAGTAGTCGGAGTAGACCACCGGGGTGCCGTGGGCCACCAACCAGTCGGCCACCTGGCGGTAGCACCCGGCCAGGTCTCCCGGACCGTCGTCGTGATGCACGGCCAGCTGCCCGGCCGAGGTCGCGGCCCAGAGCAACGCCACGGCGGAGCCGGCCGCGACCGCGCGCCGGCCCGAGGCCGGAATCAGCGCGGCGATCCCGAGCGCCAGCGCCGGGTAGGCGGCGAACAGGTAGCGCGGCTCGCCGATGAACCAGGTGTATTTGGACGCGACGTACAGCAATGCGGTCACCGGTACCGCGAGCAGCAGCATGTCGGTCGGCCTGGCCGGTCCGCGGTGCCCACCGTCGAGCCGGGGTGCGCCGCGGAGCCGGGGTGCGCCGCGGAGCCGGCGCCAGACCGCGACGGCGTAGGCCACTCCGAGCACCGCGAGCAGGACGAACTGCGCCACGATCGGCCAGCCCGGCCGGCCGTACCGGTAGCCGACCCCGACGAACTCGCGCAGCACCGGGCTTGCCAAGCTCTGCAGCCGCTCCCACGGCGTCCGGTGCGGCTGCGACCCGCCCAGCAGCGGGATCGACAGGTTCGCGACGGCCCAGATCAACGCGGGCGCATAACCGGCCAGCAGGGCGAGCGCGGCCAGGCCGAGGTCGGTGCGGCGCCGCCGGACGTGCCGCCAGATCGCCGGCACCGCGTAGATCGTGGCCGGGATGAGCAGGTATGCCGCCGACCAGGACGCCCACAGCCCTAGCCCGCAGGCCGCGGCCAGCCCGACCAGCCAGCGCCGCTGGTACTGCTCCCGGAGCCGGAGCGCGCAGTACATCCCGGCCAGCCCGATCAGCTGCGCGGTCGGATACGCACCGTGGCTGCGCACCCCCTTCCAGATGTTGAAGAACGGCCCGGTCGCGAACAGCAGCGCGGCCAGCGCGGCATGCCATCGGGTCGCCAGCATCCGGGCGCCGACCAGATAGGTCAGCGTGATCACCAGCCCGGCCAGCGCCACCTGGGTGAGCCGCAGCGTGAACGGGTTCTGCGGGAGCACCGCCCAGACCAGCGCCTGCGGGTACTGCTCGAGTGCACCGTTGTAGCGCTGCCCGGCGAGATAGGCGTACCACTGCCCGTCCAGGATCCGCCGGACCATCAGCCCGGTCATCGCCTCGTCGCCGTCGATCGCGGCCTGCGGTGTGGTCAGGTACCACAGCCGGACCGCGACCCCCAGCAGCACCGCGAACGCAGCCAGCCCGGCCGGCGTACGCGCCCACCGCCCGACCCATCCCCCGGCCCGGCCGACCGGTGCCGCCCCACCGCCGACGTTCTCGGCCTGCTCCACCGTGCCCGCGGTCACTCGATCTCCTCGGTCGCAGGCTCGGGCCCTCCGGCCAGGCCCGACTCCTCGGACGCCGGCTGCTCGGACGCCGGCTCATCGGACGCCGGCTCCTCGGGCCGGCGGGACTTGATCACCCGTGCCGGCACCCCGCCCGCCACGCTGTAGGCCGGCACATCGTTGGTGACCGCACTGTTCGCCGCGATCACACAGCCGTGACCGATCTCGACGCCGCGCAGCACCGTGGCCTTGGTCCCGATCCAGCTGTCCGCGCCGATCCGGACCGGCGCCTTCACGATGCCCTGGTCCTTGATCGGCAGGTCCAGGTCGGCGAACCGGTGATCGAAGTCGGTGATGTACACGTCGTCCGCGAGCAGGGCCTTCGCGCCGATCGACACGTCCAGGTAACAGTTCACGGTGACCCGACCGGCCAGCACCGCTTTCGGCCCGACCCGCAGCGTGCCCTCGTGAGCGCGCAGCGCACAGCCGTCACCGATGTGGCTCAGCGCGCCGAGCACGAGCCGGCCGTATCCCTTCCGCGCGTACAGCTCCACGCCCTTGCCGAGGAACACGAAGCCCTCGGTGATCACGTGCGGGTGCCGGAGCCGGAGCACGGCGAACCGGGCGTAACGCCGCAGGTGGTACGGGGTCCAGGCGCGGTTCTTGAGCACCCACCGGACCGACTCCCGGCTCAGCATCGCGGGCTGCCGGGCGGCGCGGTCGGGTGGTGGTGGCACGCCCCGAAGGTACCCAATCCCTACCGGTCGGCGGGCCTGCGGCCGGTGATCAGGACGTTGTAGTAGAACCGGGCCGGCACGAACCGGGACAGCGCCCGGTCAAGCGCGGACAGCCGCTGCCACGACCGGTACGCGAACATCGCCCAGCCCAGTCCGAGCCGGTCCGGGTTGACCGCGCACTCGAACGTGCGCACCGGCCAACCGAACCAGGCCGCGGTCAGTTCCTCGGTCACCGTTCGCACGCCGACCGCACCGGCGTCGCGGACCAGCGCCGCCAGCTCGGCCGGGTCGAACGTGTGCAGGTCGACCACCGCTTCCAGCGCGGCGGCCCGGGACGACTCGGCGAGCTCGGCGCGCGGCCGCGACCACCGCGACCGCAGCCCAGGCAGCCGGGTCACCGTCGTGGTGGCCGCCCAGGTGGCGCGGGACAGCCGGCGGGCTACCGCGTCTCCATATCGGGTCGGCTCGCCGGCAAACATGAACCGCCCGCCCGGCTTGAGCACCCGTAGCGCCTCCCGGAACGCCACCGGCAGGTCCGGGATGTGGTGCAGCACCGCATGCCCGACGACCAGGTCGAAGCTGGCGTCCGGGTACGGGATCGACTCGGCGTCGGCGACTCGGCCGGACACCGTGAACCCGAGCCCGGCCGCGTTGCGTTCGGCCGCGGCCACCATGCCCGGCGAGAGGTCGGTCACGTGGCCCTCGTCCAGCACCCCGGCCTGCTTGAGGTTGAGCAGGAAGAAGCCGGTGCCGCAGCCGATCTCCAGAGCGCGCCGGTACGGCCAGCCATCGGTACCAGCCACCGCGACAAACCGGTCCCTGGCGTAGTCGATGCAGCGCTGGTCGTAGTCGATCGACCATTTCCGGTCGTAGCTGTCCGCTTCCCAGTCGTGGTAGAGCACGTTCGCGGCTTTGGCCAGGTCACCGGCGAGCGGATCGCCGTCCCTGCGGGCTGCCGCGACCCGCTCCGGAGTTACCTCCGCATGATCGATCGCCACGGTAGGGCACCATACGGGACCCGCCGAGACCGGACACCGGATGGGCTCCGAACCGACCGGCGGAAGCTTTGACCACGGGACCGTTAAGTCGATCAACGCGTCGCGGCAATCCGCCTAAGTACTGATTTGTCCGTCGAGGTCGCGCCTCTGTGATCGACTTAACGGTCCCGCGGTCGGGAGCCCGGGCCAGGACCGGACCGGACGCCGGGCCGGACGGCGCGCAGGCACAGCCGTCGCCGCTGTCCGCGGGC
The DNA here is from genome assembly GCA_022616375.1 of Sporichthyaceae bacterium. Taxonomy (GTDB): domain Bacteria; phylum Actinomycetota; class Actinomycetes; order JAKEEW01; family JAKEEW01; genus JAKEEW01. The sequence goes on along the minus strand of JAKEEW010000115.1, from coordinate 20,005 downwards.
GGTCACTGGCCGGCGAACGTGGCCTTTCCCGGGCCGTGCGCGATGAACGACTCGAACCCGGTCTTCTTGTCCAGCGTCGCGAACAGCCCGGCGAACTGCAGCCGCTCGATCTCCAACCCGCTATCCAGGTCGGTCTCCACGCCGCGGTCGACCGCGGCCTTGGCCGCGCGCAACGCGACTGCCGGCCCGGCGGCGAACTGAGCGGCCCAGTCCCGCGCGATCCGGTACACATCCGCGGCCGGCACCACCCGGTCGACCAGCCCGATCGACAGCGCCTCGGCGGCGTCCACCATCCGGCCGGTGAAGATGAGATCCTTGGCCTTGGCCGGGCCGACCAGCCGGGCCAGTCGCTGGGTGCCGCCGGCTCCCGGAATGATGCCGAGCAGGATCTCCGGCTGGCCGAGCTTGGCGTCCTCGGCGGCGACCCTGAGGTCCGCGCACATCGCGAGCTCGCAGCCCCCGCCGAGCGCGTAGCCGGTGACCGCGGCGACCACCGGCTTGGGGATCCGGGCCACCGCGGTGAACGCGGACTGGAGGTGGCCGGACCGGTCGACCATGTCGGTATACGACATGGTGTGCATCTCCTTGATATCCGCACCGGCCGCGAACACCTTCTCCCCGCCGTAGAGCACGACCCCACGCACATCCGAGCGCTCGGCGGCCTCGGCCGCGGCGGCCCGCAGCTCCTCCTGGACCTGGGCATTGAGTGCGTTCATCGGCGGCCGATCCAGCCGGATGGTGCCGACCGCGTCCTCTACTTCGAGCTGGATGAACTCGCCCACGCCGGACCTCCCGCCGATCAACCGGCTACCGGCTGCAACCGCCGGTACGGATCATCCCGGAGCCTAACGGGTTGGCCGGGGCGGCTACTTGACCAGGTCGCTGTTGACCACGATCAACCCGATCCCGGCCAGCGCGATCAGCACGTTGACCGTGCCGGCGCCGTATCCGACTCAGCGGCCACGGCTGGTCCACGACCAATGCGCGGAAAGAAGCGATCCGGGTTAGGCACCTTCGGCACGCTGGGCAAGCAGCGGGCGCGGCAACGGCGGTCCGGCCGGCGGCGGCACGAAGTCAAGCGCCAGCAGGTCGTAGCAACCCAAGGCCTTGAACGCGATCCGGAAATGGCGCAGCTCGGTGTCGATGACGCGCACCCCGGGGCGCCAGGCCGAGCCGTCCAGCTCGACCAGCTCATCCCTGGACGCGACCTGGTCCTTGGTGAGAGCTCCGTTCGGGGTGAATTCGAGCGCGGCGACCCCGAGGAAGATCAGCGACTCCCAGGCGTACTCGCCGTCCGGAGCCTGGAAGTCGTAACTCATCGTGACCCGGCCGCGGCGGTGGCTGACGACCGGTCCGTCCCGGAACTGTTCCGACGACACCGGCATCTTCCACACGACCTTGCGGGTTCGCGCCACCGTTTCTCTCCCCCTCAGGCGTCGGCGGTCAACGAGTGTGACATCCACACTGCCGTGAGCTGGCCGGACAGGGCGGATGTGTCGAATCGTGCACGACTATTGACACACCGTATACACCCACCCAGCATTACGGGCGGAACACCGACAGGACTCCACGTATCCCCACGGAATCGGGCGAAGGTGGGTATGACCGATGCTGGCCGCCGAACGCCGTCTAGCCATTGCCGAGGCTATCAGCGGGGGCGCCGCGGTCCATACCGACCGACTGGCCAGACGTTTCGACGTTTCGGTCGAGACCATCCGCCGTGACCTGCTCGTTCTCGAGCGGGACGGCTGGCTGAAGCGGGTGCACGGCGGCGCGACCGGGCTGGATCAGGCCAGGCCGGCCGACCCGCTGGCGGCCCGCCGGATTCGCAGCCCGCGGATGTTACGCACCCAGGGCAGCCGGGCGATCGGGATCGCCGCGGCCCGGCTGGTCCGGCCGGGTCAGACCGTGCTGCTGGACGCCGGCGCCGCCACGACCGAGTTAGCCAGGGCGCTGCCGCCGAGCTTCCACGGGGTCGTGGTCACCGCCTCGCTACCGGTTGCCGCCGAGCTCGCCGGCCGGCCGAGCGTGACGGTGGTGCTCAGCGGCGGCCGGATCCGGGCCGGGGATCTGGCCTGCGCCGGAGCCCGGGCCTGGAGCTTCTTCGAGGACACCTATGCCGACGTCGCGTTCCTCGGTGCCAGCGGGCTGGACGCGGGCGCGGGCTACACCGACCCGATCCTCGACGACGCGAACCTGCGGCGCACCATGCTCGCGCACGCCATCCAGAGCTACGTACTCGCCGAGATCAGCGCGCTCGGCACCGTCGCCGCCCATCGGATCGCCGGCCTGACCCAGCTGTCCGGCGTGGTGAGCGCGGTGGCCCCGCCGGCCGAGCTCACGGCGGCCCTGCACGCTGCCGGCACCGAGCTGGTCCTGGCCTGACCGAGCGTGCGGCGGTCACCGCGACGATGCCGCGCCGAACCGGGTAATACCACCGACTCTGTCGGGAATGTTGGTACTGCTCCTTGTCGATCGCCCGCTTGTCAGTCAACTTTCGGGTATGGATCCCCGCCCACCTGCCGGCCCGTGCACCGGGCCGAGCACCGGCTAGCGGGCCCGCCGCCGTGCCGATCCTCGCGATCGACCAGGGCAGCTCGTCCACCAAGGCCCTGGTCGTCGGGCCGGATCAGGACGTCCTGAGCATCGCCGAGATCCCGCTCCAGCCCACACTGCGGCCGGAAGGCGGGGTAGAGCTGGACCCGGACGCGCTGCTTGTCTCGGTCCGCGAGGCGGGTCGCCGGGCGGTGGCCGCGGCGCGGGCTCCGATCGAAGCGGTCGGGGTGGCCAATCCCGGAGCGAGCGTGCTCGCCTGGGACCGCTCCAGCGGGCGGCCGCTGAGTCCAGTGATCGCCCGGCACGACCAGCGGTCGGCCGCGGTGTGCGCGCAACTCACCGACGCCGGGTACGGGGCCGACCTGATGCGGATCACCGGGCTACCGCTCGACCCGCAGTTCGCCGGGCCGAAGCTGGCCTGGCTGCGCGGCCGGCTCGGGCCGGGTGGCGTGTTCACCACCGTGGACAGCTGGCTGCTGCACCAGCTCAGCGGCGCGTTCGTGACCGACACCAGTACCGCGTCGCAGACCATGTTGCTCGACCTGGACCGGCTGCAGTGGTCCGCCGAGGCGGCCCGCTGGTTCGGACTGCGGGCCGACGACCTTCCGGTGATCGTCGAGTCGGCATCGCCGATCGGGATCACCCGCGCGTTCGGCACCGCGACCCCGATCCCGATCACCGGGCTCAGTGCCGGTCCGCCGGCCGCGCTGCTCGCGCACGGCTGCCTGCAGGCCGGGCAATCCACCTGCAGGTACGGCACCGGAGCGACGCTGCTGGTCAACGCCGGGCCGGGCGCCAAGCGATCCACCGCGGGCCTGGCCGCCTCGGTGGCATGGCGGATCGCCGGCACGGCCAGCTACGGGCTCGACGGCCAGGTGTACCCGGTCGGGGACGCGATGCGCTGGCTGCACGAGATCGGGTTGATCGGCGACACCGCGGACCTGGACAGCCTGCGCGGCTCGGTGCCGGACACCGGCGGGGTGATCGCGGTGCCGGCGCTGGCCGGTCTGGGCGCACCCTACTGGCGGCCGGCGGCGACCGGCCTGCTCACCGGGCTCCGGCTGAGCAGCACCCGCGGTCATCTGATCCGGGCGGTCGTCGAAGGGATCGCCGCCCAGCTTGCCCTCCTGGCCGGCGCGGCCGCCCGCGACCTCGACGCCCGGTTGACCACGCTACGGGTGGACGGTCCGCTGACCCGGTCGAAACTGTTCATGCAGGAGCAGGCCGACCTGCTCCAGATCCCGCTCGAGGTCAGCGCCGAACCGAACGCGACCGCTCTCGGGGTGGCCGCGCTGGCCAGGATCGGAATCGGCCACGCCAAGACGCCGGCCGATGCGGTGGGCGAATGGGAGCCCGAGGAACGGTTCGAGCCGCGGATCCGGCACGATCAGGCCGCGCAACGGCTCGAGCTGTGGCGGCGCACCGCCGAGCGGCACCTGTCTACCGAAGGATGATCAGGGCCGGTCGGAGGAGCGACGATCGGGTCCGGCCGGACGGGGTTGGATCAGGTCTGGTCGGTCCAGCTGTCCAGGGCCGACCGCCGGCCCGGACCAAACGGCCGTAACAGTAGAGCCCGGATCAAGCCGATGACCGATAACCGCTCGTACCGTGGATCGAAGTCACCCTTGCGGCGAGCAATCCGGCGCGCCGCCCGGGGCGCGACCGTGAGCGCGAAGTGAGCACCAGCCGTACCGCAGATGATCAGGAGGATCCAATAGACGAGCTCGGTCAGTTGGATCTCCATAGGACGGCTACCTCGCGGTGCTGGGACGGAACGGGGGTCTGGACATCCTCGACCGCAGGCTGCTACCGGGTCAAACCGGGATCAAAGATCAGGGTAAAACCTCGTGCCGCGTCGAGTGGTCAGAACCCCGTACCGGCAGTACATAATCGCGGTCTGAGGTGGGGGAACCCAGCGTCAAATCCAGTACTGGCGGACCGGCCGCCAGTACTTCGTTAGCGGTGGGTAGGGACAGCACATGAGCACTTCCCCGGTGGCTATCGATCCGTTTGCGGATCATTCGCCGGAGCAGCGCGGCACCGAGTGGTACAAGCGGGCCGTCTTCTACGAGGTATTGGTCCGGGCGTTCTACGACAGCACCGGCGACGGTGTCGGCGATCTGGTCGGCCTTGCCCAGAAGCTCGACTACCTGCAGTGGCTTGGCGTGGACTGCCTGTGGCTGCCGCCGTTCTTCACCTCACCGCTGCGCGACGGCGGCTACGACGTCGCCAGGCACACCTCGGTGCATACCGACTACGGCACGCTCGCCGACTTCATCTTCTTCGTCGACGAAGTGCACCGGCGCGGCATGCGCGTGATCATCGACTTCGTGCTCAACCACACCAGTGACCAGCACCCCTGGTTTCAGGCATCCCGGTCGGATCCGACCGGACCGTACGGAGACTTCTACGTCTGGGCGGACAACGACAAGGGCTACCCGGACGCGCGGATCATCTTCACCGACACCGAGACCTCGAACTGGACCCTGGACCCGGTGCGCAAGCAGTACTACTGGCACCGGTTCTTCGGACACCAGCCGGACCTGAACTTCGAGAACCCCCGAGTCCAGGACGCGGTCCTGGAGTGTCTGCGGTACTGGCTGGACCTCGGGGTGGACGGGTTCCGGCTGGACGCGGTGCCCTACCTGTTCGAGGAGGAGGGCACCACCTGCGAGAACCTGCCCGGCACGCATGCGTTCCTGAAACGGATCCGGGCCGAGATCGACCGGCTCTACCCGGGCCGGGTGCTGCTGGCCGAGGCGAACCAGTGGCCCGACGACGTGATCGACTTCTTCGGCGACCCGGAGGTCGGCGGCGACGAGTGCCACATGGCCTTCCACTTTCCGGTGATGCCGCGGCTGTTCATGGCGGTCCGCCGGGAGTCCCGCTACCCGATCTCGGAGATCCTGGCCGCCACCCCGCCGATCCCGTCCGGCTGCCAGTGGGGGATCTTCCTGCGCAACCACGACGAGCTGACCCTGGAGACGGTCACCGACGAGGAGCGCGACTACATGTACGCCGAATACGCCAGGGACCCGCGGATGAAGGCGAACCTGGGGATCCGGCGCCGGCTCGCGCCGCTGCTCGACAACGACCGCAACCAGCTCGAGCTGTTCACCGCGCTGCTGCTGAGCCTGCCCGGCTCACCGGTGCTGTACTACGGCGACGAGATCGGGATGGGTGACAACATCTGGCTCGGCGACCGGGACGGGGTGCGCACCCCGATGCAGTGGAGCCCGGATCGCAACTCGGGCTTCTCCAGCTCCGACCCGCAGCGGCTCAGCCTTCCGCTGATCATGGATCCGGTGTACGGCTATCAGGTCACCAACGTCGAGTCCCAGCTGCGCAACCCGACCTCACTGTTGCACTGGACCCAGCAGCTGATCGCGGCCCGCAAGGCCAACCCGGCGTTCGGGCTGGGCAGCTTCACCGATCTCGGCGGGAGCAATCCCAGCGTGCTGTGCTACCTGCGCCAGCACGGCGACGACGTGGTGCTGTGTGTGAACAACCTGTCCAAGTTCCCGCAGCCGGTCGAGCTCGACCTGCGGAAGTGGAAGGGATGCGAGCCGGTGGAGGCGATCGGCGGCGTGCGGTTTCCGGTGATCGGCGAGCTGCCGTACCTGCTCACCCTGGCCGGGTACGGCTTCTACTGGCTCAAGCTCCCGGTGGTGTCGGAGACATAGCCGGGCCGCCGGATCGAGCCGGGGGACTGTAAGGATCGAGCCGGGACGGTAAGACCGGCGCGGTCGGCTAGGAGAGCTCCTGGGTCATGTTGGGCACGCTCATGTCGTCGGCCTGCACGAGGAGCAGGTCCGCGGACACGTCGGTCAACTGCAGCGCGTCCGGCAGCTGGGGCGGCGGGGCGGCCGGGGTGAACTCGACCGGGCCGTGGCCAGGGATCGTGCCGGCGAATCGGGTGACGTCGATCACGACATCGCCGGACAGCACCGACGTGTCGTCCGAGCCGTCCCGGATCGTGGTGGTCACGCCCCGGATGGTGACCGCCAACATCATGTCGTTGAGCCGATTGGTGTCCGCGGCGAAGCGCAGCGCCTGCACCGTGCCGTGCGCCGTCTGGTAGGTCACGATGCCCACGAACTGCAGCCCGGTCAGCGTGCTGGAATCCGCGGTCAAGCGGCCGGTCATGCCGGCCGGCTGCGGGTCGGTGGCACCCGCTCGGATCTGGTCCGGCCGCGGGGTCGACGTCGGCGGCGCGGACGGTGTCGCGGTCGGCGTAGCCGTGGTCGGGGCGGCGGTCGGGGACGGCTCGGGAACCGGCTCGCTGGGCGACGGGGTCGGCGTCGGGCTTGGTGGCTCGGACGATGACGCGCTCGGCGAGGCGGTCGGTGTGGGCGAGCCCTCCTGCCCGGAAGCGATTCCGGATACGCCCAGCGCCAGCACCATGACCAGCGCGGGGACCAGTGCTACCGCGGCCAATAACGAGACCTGGGTCTGGCCGGCCTCGTTGGCCGTCCGGTCCCCCATTGGCAGCAGCTGGTCGGTGCTCGGCTGGTCGAGGTCCTGCTCATCGGGTTCCTCGTCGGCCTCGTCGGCCGGCTGGTCGGGCATCCATGCGATCGCCATCGCGCCGCCGACCAGTCCCAACAGCATCCCGAACAGGAACCCGCCGAAGTTGATTTTGATGAACGAACCGAGGGCCAGCACGATGGCCATCGCACCCAAGATCCCGCGCACCGCCGGCTGGGCCCACATGCCGATCCCAAGAATGATCAGCAATGCGCCGATCAGCCAACCATCGGTCACGATCCCGATCGTCATCGACAGGCCGCCGATCGCGGCCTGCGGCGACCAGATCAGCCACAGCCCGGCCAATGCCGTGAACACCCCGGCCCAGAACGGCCTGGTCCGCCGCCAGCGGCGGAACCGCTGCCGCCAGGAAGGACCGCGCTCCTCGGCTACCTCCATGGCCGCGTCCTGGCCATGCTCACCCACCACTTGCCTACTCCTCGCTCGTGTGCCCTACGGGTCAGGCGGGCGGGCCGGCCGCGCACGACCGGTCCGCCCGCCTACCGTGCTGGGTCAGAAGCACTCAGACCCGGAGAACCCAAGGCTGAGACCGGCGAGCGTGAACTCGCCTGCCGTGGTCGCCCACGCGGTCTGCTGCAGGTTCTCGATCGTCACCGTGCTTGCCGACTGGCCGAATGCACCGGCCAGCTGGCTGTTGCCGGTCATCTCACCGGCGTCACGGCCGATCGCCATGTTGGTGAAGTTGGCATCTCCGGCGAGCTGGGTCGCGTCGACGACGAGGTTGGTCGCCTTGACGACCTTGTCGCCCGCGCCGGCATTGATCTTTACGACCGCACTGCCGAGCCCCGGAATGCTTACCCGCACCGACTGGCAGAGGTCCTCGAGCGTCGCGCTGCCGATCACCGAGATGGCGACCGGGTGTGGCGTGCCGTTGGCCTCGTGGTCCAGGCCTCCGAACTGCTGGAAGCCAGTCCCTGTCAGCTTCGACGAGGACACCTTGAACTGGGTCCCGGAGACAGCGAAGGAGGCCGCGAGGGCTCCCTGCTGCACCGCGAAGCCCAGTGCAAAGGCCCCGACTAAGCCAGGAATCATGGCGAGGCCGAAGCGCCGCCATCGCGTGCGACCGGTTGCCCGGCCCACCTGTTCCGTCACTGAGACCTCCCGATCTCGTTGCGCACCGGCGTCCGTCCCGGGATGGGCTCCCGGTGCGTAATGAGGGATCCGGGGCCATGTCAGGGCACGCCGTGGGGATTGCGCCGTCCCGAGAGCGAGTCAGTGCCGCGCCGACTCGAGCGCTCGAAGGCGCTCGGCCGGCGAGTGCGCAGGCCGCGAGCTCGGGTGATCCTTTCGCCGTACCCGTCCATGGAACCGGTTGGGCCTCTGGCGTGGCCACGCCGTCGACCCCAGAGGGGCGACGAAGTTCCGGCACCCCCCAGGTCCCGGTGTCAGTTCAGCTGCAGACGGCACCGGGTGCGCACATAGTGTCGTCAGCCGGACAGTCCGACAAGAGGGCTACTAACTGGTCAGTAACGAGATTCTGCGGTTCCAACCGGGGTGAATGCTACGAACAGTGACCGGTTTTGCAGCGGCTGCTGCCTGGAGATCGCACAGGTCATCACAATGCGTGACTAGGAATGCTGTGTCACGATTTGACAACTCTGTGCAGCGGCCGGCGCGTCCGGGCGGCTAGAACGAACTAGAACAGCGCGTTCGCGAGCTTGGTGCGCGCCTTCGCCACCCGCGGATCGTCCGAGGCGACCTCGAACAGCTCGAGCAGGTGAGTGCGGGCCTGGTTGCGATCGTCTCCGGTGGTCCGCCGAACCAGCTCGATCAGCCGGTCGAACGCCTCGTCGACCTGACCGTTGATCATCTCGACATCGGCCGCCTGCACCTGCGCGGCAACACCGTCGGGTTGCTCGTCGGCTCCCCGCCGGACGGAGCCAGGGTCCAGCCCCTCGGTGCGCTTGACCAGCTTCACCGCGGCCAGCCCAGTGCGGGCCTCGGCGTGATCCGGCCGGCCGGCCAGGACCTTCTCGTAGGCGGCGATCGCGCCGTCGAGGTCGCCGGCGTCCACCGCGGCCGTGGCGGCGTCCAGCTCGGGATCGCCGCCCGACTCCTCAGCCGCACCGGCGGCAGCCGCATCTGGGCCGGCCGCCGCACCGGCGGCAGCCGGATCCGGGCCGGCCGCCGCGCCATTGGCCGGCTCAGGCTGGGCCGCACCACCCACCGGCGGCACCGTGCCGGCCACGCCGTTCTCCGCGGCCACCCGCAGCAGCTCGTCGATGAACTGCCGCACGTTGACCTCGGGCAGCGCGCCAGTGAACAGCGGCAGCGGCTGGCCCTTGATGACCGCGAATACCGCCGGGATGCCCTGCACTCCGAACGCCGCCGCGATCCGCTGGTTCGCATCTACGTCGATCTTGGCAAGCACCCAGCGACCGCCGGCACTGTCGGCCAGCCGCTCCAGGATCGGGGACAGCTGCTTGCACGGCTGGCACCAGTCGGCCCACAGATCGAGCACGACCGGCACCGTGAGCGAGCGCTCGATCACCTCGGCCTGGAAGTTCTCCTCGGTGACATCGATCACCCACGACCCACCGCCGGCCGTGGTCGCCGCCGGGGCGGTAGACCGGCTCGCCGACAGATCGATCGCGCCGCGAACAAAGCTCGGCTCCTGCTGCATACCCACCATCATGCCAACCTCCGCCCCAACCCAACGCCCGCACTCCCCCTGCCCTTCCCATGGACATCAAGACGCGCTTGGCCCACTTGCGCTTCACCCTGTGCTGCGGACGACCGGAGGGCGGAGGTAGCGGTGTCGTCCGCACGCAGGCTGGGGCCTGCGAAGGATGACACCGCGAGGGTCCGCCCGACCGAAAGGTCAGAACCGCGCGGGTTCGGCGTAGGTGCCCCATTCGGCACGAAGCGCGTCGCAGATTTCACCGAGCGTCACTTCGGCACGGGCCGCGTCGAGCATCGCCGGGATCATGTTCTCGTTGGTCCGGGCCGCTGCCACCATGCGCTCCAGCGCGGCCTGGACCGCGGCGTCGTCACGGTGCGTGCGCCGCTCGGCGAGCACCCGGCGCTGCTCCAGCTCTACCTCATGGCTGATCCGCAGGATGTCCAGCGGCTGCTCGACCGTCTCGGTGTGCACGTTCACCCCGACGATCTTCTTCTCGCCCTTCTCGAGCTGCTGCTGGTAGCGGAACGCCGACTCGGCGATCTCGGCCATGAACCAGCCGTCCTCGATGCCGCGCAGGATCCCCGAGGTCATCGGACCGATCGGGTGCTGCTTGCCGGCAGGCAGGGCACCCATCTCCTTGATCCGGTCGAAGATCGCCTCGGCCTCGGCCTCCATCTTGTCGGTGAGCGCCTCGACGTACCAGGAACCACCGAGCGGATCGGCCACGTTCGCCACCCCGGTCTCGGCCATGATCACCTGCTGAGTACGCAGCGCGATCTCCGCGGCCCGCTCGCTGGGCAGCGCGAGCACCTCGTCCAGAGCGTTGGTGTGCAGTGAGTTGGTCCCGCCGAGCACCGCGGCCAGGGCCTCGATCGCAGTTCTGACCACGTTGTTGTCCGGCTGCTGCGCGGTCAGCGACACCCCGGCGGTCTGGGTGTGGAAGCGCAGCCACTGGGCCTTCTCGGTCTTGGCGCCGTACACATCGCGCAGCCAGCGCGCCCAGATCCGCCGGGCCGCGCGGAACTTGGCGATCTCCTCGAAGAAGTCCACGTGCGCGTCGAAGAAGAAGGACAGGCCGGGCGCGAAGCTGTCCACGTCCAGCCCGCGGGATAGGCCGAGCTCGACGTAGCCGAACCCGTCGGCGAGGGTGAACGCGACCTCCTGCGCGGCGGTGGAGCCGGCCTCGCGGATGTGGTAGCCGGACACCGACAGCGGCTTGTACGCCGGGATCTCCCGCTCGCAGTACTCGATCAGGTCGCCGATCAGGCGCAGGTGCGGCTCCGGCGGGAACAGCCACTCCTTCTGCGCGATGTACTCCTTGAAGATGTCGGTCTGCAGCGTGCCGTTGAGCAGCGACGGGTCGAAGCCCTGCCGCTCGGCCGCGGCCACGTACATGCAGAAGATCGGCACGGCCGGCCCGGAGATGGTCATCGACGTGGTGACCTTGCCCAGTGGGATGTCGGCGAACAGCACGTCCATGTCCACGGCGGAGTCGATCGCGACACCGCAGTGCCCGACCTCGCCCAGCGCCTGGGGATCGTCGGAGTCCCGACCCATCAAGGTGGGCATGTCGAATGCGACCGACAGCCCGCCGCCACCGGCGGCCAGGATCATCTTGTAGCGCTCGTTGGTCTGCGCCGCGTTGCCGAATCCGGCGAACTGGCGGATCGTCCAGGTCCGACCGCGATACCCGGTCGGGTAGAGGCCGCGGGTGTACGGATACTCACCCGGCCACCCGATCCGGTCGAAGCCGGGCACGACCGAACCCTCCGGCGGCCCGTACACCGGGTCGACCTCGGTGCCGGACAAAGTGGTGAAGTCCGCGTTCCTGACCTTCGCCGCGGCGTATCTGTCCTGCCAGCGCCGGCGACCGGCCTCGATCTCGTTGGAGTCCACGACTGTCTCCCGGGTCAGCGGCATGTGACGGAACCGGACACGATCTCGCGCTTCGTGTCACATGCAGCGTACCCGTCAGTCGCGACCCGAGACCTTCGTCACCCCGCCGGAGCGGCCAACGACCCGGATCTCAGCCGACCCGTCGCCGGCCGGTGGCACGACGAGCAGCCACTGGTAGAGCCATTCGACGTGCAGCACCCTGGATCGCAGCGCATTCGTGCCGGCCAGCGCCCCGAACGTGCCGGCCAGCCGCCAGGCCGGGCCAGGCCGGGCCAGGGTGGCGTCGAACGAGCGGGCCATCACATGCACCACCAGGGCGCCGCCGTCGGCGGTGCGCAGCGCGTAGATCGGCTCGTCCGCCGGCGCATAGCGGTTGGTGACCTTGGCGAACGGCAGCTGCTTGGCGTCGGTGGCCGCGGCCTGGACCAGCTCGTTGGTCCAGGCGTCCGAGCTGAACCGCAGGCCGTCGGTCGCCTGCTGACCGGCATTGAGGTAGTCGGCCTGCGCCTTCGCGACCACCGCGGGTGCGGCGAGCAGCCCGGCGTCGTCATCGGCCGGCACCGCGATCACGTGACCGTGATCGTCCTTGGCCAGCGCGGGCGCCGCGTTGCCGGCACCTAGGTCGATCACCGCGGACTGCAGCCAGCGCTGTCCGGCATGCGGCTGGACGAACACCACCAGGGACGAGTTCGCCTCCGGATACGACGGCCTGGCCTGGATCGCGAACCAGCGCGGGTAGCCGGCCAGCCTGGGCACGAAATGCGCTTCCTGCTGGTAGCTGAACGGTTGCGCCTTGGTTTTGTCGTCCGGGTCCAGCACCCGGTCGGCCCGGTAGATTGCGGCGTCGATAGCCAGGCTGGAGCCGCCCTCGTTACTGCGCAGCAGCTTGATGTCGCGCTCTGCGTTGGCCGCGTTGTTGACCTGGACGTAGCCCTCGACGATGCCGGAGACCGCGGACACCGCAATGGCCGGTCGTGGGTCGAGCGGGTCACCGTCGTTCCCGCGCACCGGCAGTCCGCAGCCGACCGCGAGCAGCCCGATCGTCGCGGCCACCGGTACCAGTGCCGCGAGCGCCCCCCTGAGACCCATCTACCACTCCCCCGTCCGGCGCCGGCCGGATGTCTGTTCAAAGGCCGGGTCGGACGGCGGTGGGTACCAGGCCTCCGGGTCGGGCGAGCGCTGCTCCGGCAGGTCGAGGTAGTCGGGCCGGCGGCGGCGCAGGAGCAGGAATCCACCCACGATCCCGGCCGAGCCGATCAGCACCGCGGTCAACGCGCCGAGGAACAGCTGCGGCATCTCGAAGCCGACCAGCACGGTGGCGTCCACGCCCTCGGTGCCGTCGGCCCGCATCAGCACGGCCCGCCAGTCGCCGTCAGTGGACGGCCAGATCAGCTCCTGCTCCCCGGTGCCCTGGATGCTGGCCACCCAGAGGTCCGACGAGGTAGGCGGCGGCAGCGTCCCCGGCTTGCCGTCGCTGGTGGACTGCTGCGGTGTGAACGGCAGCGAAGCCACTCCGATCACCGCGTGCCGGGTCTGGCCGACGAAGTCCGCCACGTCCTCGGCGTGCCCGATCCCGGCGAACATCTCCGCGCCGTCCTGTCCGGTGATGGTGACGTGCATGTTCGGCCCGACGAAGCGGAACAGCTCGTTGCTCACCACCGCGGCCGCGGTGTCGGTGGTGATCCGGGCCGGGGCCGACCGCACGGTGTCGTCGGGGCCGACATACGTCGCGGCCGTCGCACCGGCGATCACCACCAGCAGGCCCAGCCCCACGGCGAGCCAGCCGGCAACCTTTCGGGCGCGCTGCATGCGATCGATGTCCTTGTATGCCGCTGGATTGTTATCAACGCGTGATGCTAGCGCCCCGCGCGGCCAGTGATCCGGGGAGTTTCGCATTGTCCGGGTAGATGAGGCCCGGGCGGTTCCGGTCCGGCACGACCTAGTTACGGTCGATGTCGCAACCACCCACTATCCGGTCATCGGCACCAATTCCCGGCAGCTGTAGCGCGCCCGGTTCAGACCTCCGGGCTGGACCGGCCCAGAGCTCCGGCCCAGAGCTCCGGCCCAGAGCTCCGGCTCAGAGCTCCGGCTCAGAGCTCCGGCTCCGAGCTCCGGCTCAGCCGGCTCACACTAGGTTCTCGACCAGCTCGTCGGCGGCCAGGTAGGGATCGAGCTCGCCGGCCAGCACCCGGTCGGCCAGCGCCTCGAGGCGCTGGTCACCGTGCAGGTCCCCGATCCGCTCCCGCAGCGCGGTCACCGCGATCGCCTCGATCTCGTCGGCGACCCGGCGGTGCCGCCGCCGGGTCAGCTCACCGGTCTCGGTGAGCCAACCGCGGTGCTTGTCCAGCGCCGCGATCAGCTCGTCGATGCCCTCGTTGCGCACCGCGACCGTGCGCACGATCGGCGGGCGCCAGTCACCTGGCGCTCGGCGTTCGCCGAGCGCCAGCATGTTGCCCAGCTCGCGGACCGTCGCGTCGGCGCCGTCCCGGTCCGCCTTGTTCACCGCGTACACATCGCCGATCTCCAGGATGCCGGCCTTCGCGGCCTGGATCCCGTCACCCATCCCCGGGGCGAGCAACACCACGGTGGTGTCGGCCAGTCCGGCGATCTCGACCTCGGACTGCCCGACTCCGACGGTCTCGATCAGGATCACGTCGAACCCGGCGGCGTCCAGCACCCGAAGCGCCTGCGGCGTGGCCCAGGCCAGCCCACCGAGGTGGCCACGGGAGGCCATCGAGCGGATGTAGACGTCCGGATCGGTCGCGTGCTCCTGCATCCGCACCCGGTCACCGAGCAGCGCACCACCGGAGAACGGCGAGGACGGGTCGACCGCGAGCACGCCGACCCGCTTACCCTGCCGGCGGAGCCCGGCGACCAGCGCGGAGGTGGAGGTGGACTTGCCCACCCCCGGTGCGCCGGTCAACCCGACCACGTAACTGGTGCCGCTGTGCGGCGCGAGGGCGGCCATCACCTCGCGCAACGCCGGCGAAGCATCCTCCACCAGCGAGATCAGCCGGCCGACCGCACGCGGCTGGCCTTTGCGGGCCCGCTCGACTAGGTCGGCGACGTCGAGTGCCACTCGGGCTGGTCAGGCCGTCGCGGACGGGACCCGCAGGACCAGGGCGTCACCCTGGCCGCCACCACCGCACAACGCGGCCACGCCGACCCCACCGCCCCGGCGGCGCAGCTCGTGCGCCAGAGTCAGGGCGAGCCGGGCGCCGGACGCGCCGATCGGGTGGCCAAGCGCGATCGCACCACCGTTGACGTTGACCTTGTCGGGGTCCACGCCGAGGTCGCGCATCGACTGGATCGCCACCGAGGCGAACGCCTCGTTGATCTCGACCAGGTCGAGGTCGGCGATCTCGGTGCCGTCCTTGGTCAGCGCCTTCTTGATCGCGTTGGCCGGCTGGGACTGCAGCGAGTTGTCCGGACCGGCCACGCTGCCGTGCGCGCCGATCTCGGCCAACCAGCTCAGCCCGAGCTCCTCCGCCTTGGCCTTGCTCATCACCAGGACCGCGGCCGCTCCGTCGGAGATCTGCGAGGAGCTGCCGGCCGTGATGGTGCCGTCCTTGGCGAAGGCCGGGCGCAGCTTGCCCAGGCTCTCCGCGGTGGTGTCGGCCCGGATGCCCTCGTCGGCGGCGAACACGATCGGGTCGCCCTTGCGCTGCGGGATCTCGACCGGCGTGACCTCGTCGTCGAACACGCCGTTCTTCTGCGCCTCGGCGGCCCGCTGGTGCGACCTGGCCGAGAACGCGTCCTGCTCTTCCCTGGAGATACCGAGCTTGGCGTTGTACCGCTCGGTGGACTCACCCATCGCGATCTTGTCGAACGCGTCGGTCAGCCCGTCGTAGGCCATCGCGTCCAGCACCTCGATGGAGCCGTACTTGTATCCGCCCCGTGAGTTCGGCAGCAGGTGCGGCGCGTTGGTCATCGACTCCATTCCGCCGGCCACCACGACCTCGACCTCGCCGGCCCGGATCAGCTGGTCGGCCAGTGCGATCGCGTTCAGCCCGGACAGGCACACCTTGTTAATCGTGATCGCGGGGATGGACATCGGGATGCCGGCCGCCACGGCGGCCTGGCGAGCGGTCAGCTGGCCGGCGCCGGCCTGCAGGACCTGCCCCATGATCACGTAGTCGACCTGGTCGGGGCGTACGCCGGCGCGTTCCAGCGCTGCCTTGATCGCGACGCCGCCGAGATCCGCGGCGGAGAAGTCGCGCAGCGAGCCGAGCAACCGGCCCATCGGGGTGCGGGCACCGGCGACGATGACAGAGCTAGCGGCCATGGCGGCGCCTCCAACAGACGTATGCGGGATAGCCTGATGACACGATATCTCCGCAGGAGCAGGCGGTCGTCACAGGCCGCCGCGGATCTCCAGCCGGTGATGCTGGTCACAGCTGCGTCTACCGGGGACTTCCGTCTTTGCGAAGTTCGACCGAAGCTAGGTGCTGTGTTCACCCGCATCGACCATGTCGGCATCGCCGTCCACGACCTGGACGAAGCGATCGCGTTCTACCGCGAGGCGTTTGATCTCGAGCTCGTACACGAAGAGATCAACGAGGAGCAGGGAGTTCGCGAGGCGATGCTGGCCGTCGGCCAGTCCGGCTCCTACCTGCAGCTGCTCGCCCCGCTGACCGAGGACTCCCCGATCGCCAAGTTCCTGGCCGACCGCGGCGAGGGGGTCCAGCAGGTCGCCTACGCGGTGGACGACATCGACGCGACCTGCCGAACCCTTCGAGCTCGAGGCATGCGACTGCTTTACGAACAGCCGCGGCGGGGTACGGCCGGATCACGAGTGAACTTCATCCACCCCAAGGACGCCGGCGGGGTGCTGGTCGAGCTGGTCGGGCCAGCCGATCAGGCACCGCTGGCGTCGCCGCACGGATCGGACCGCTCACGGCCCGATCTGGACAACCACTAGCCCATCACCCCTGCGGATCTGGAAAAATCGGCTGCCATGGGCCACGAGTCCTGGGCTGGCGTCATCGAACCCGGTGACGCGATGCCCCCCGAGTTCGAGGGCTTCGACATCGTGCTGCGCGGATACGACCGCGCGCAGGTCGACGCCTACCTGACGCGTGTCGAAGATGACCTTGCCACCGCCATGTCCGAGCGGGACCAGGCGGTGATCAATCTCAAGTCCGTGTCGGCGCAACTCGACCAGGCCTACCGCGATCTTCGCGACTCGCACCGCAAGATGTCCGAGATCCGCAACCAGATCGGGCTCGGGCCCGAAGACGCCGGTCCACTCAAGGACGAGCTGGACGCGACCACCAAGCAGCTCGCCGCCGCTCAGGATCGGCTGTCAAGCAGCGCCGGTGACCTAGCCGAGCTGCGGGCCCGGCTGCAGATCGCCGAGTCCGACGCCAAGACGCTCAAGGCCGAGGCCTCCCGGCTGCGAGCCGAGCTCGACCGGGCCCAGCAGAGCGCGGCCGACGACACCATGGCCACTGACCTGGCGCGGACCAGAGCCGAGTTCGACCGCACGAAGACCGAGCTGGCCAGCGTGCGGGCCCAGCTCACCGCTGCCCAGGACAAGCTGCTCGAGACCGGATCGGCCGGTCCGGATGACGCGATCATGGGACGGCTCGACGAAGCGGTCAGAGCACTCGAGGACACCCGGTCCCGGCTGCAGGCGGCCGAGTCCGAGATCGAACGGTCCCGGCACGAGCTGGCCGCGCAGGCCAGGGAGCTGACCGCAAACCGGCGTGAGCTCGATCTGAGCCGGCAGGAGCTCGACCTGACTCGGCAGGGCCTGGCCGAGGCCAGGCAGGAGGTCGACAGCCTGCGGGCCGAGCTCGCCACCGCCGGTGACGGTCGGCTCGAGCAGCACGAGCACCTCGAGGCGACCCGGCACGAGCTGACCGGCGCGCTGGAGCGGCTGGCCCAGACCCAGGCCAGGTTCGACGAGCAGACCAGGGACTTCGTGGAAAGCCGGGCCGATCTCGAGATGGCCAAGGCCGAGACCGCCACGGTGCAGGCCAGGCTGAACGAGGCCGGCGCCGAGCTGGCGGCAGCCAAGGCCGAGCTGGCCGCGGCCACTGCCCAGCTGGCCGCTGCGAACAAGCGGCTGTCCCAGACCGACCGGCCGGTGACCTCGGCCGCTGCCCGGATGGAACGGCTGCTCAGCGAGGCCGAGGAGGAGGCCGAGCGGATCAGGGCCGAGGCCCGCGGTGAGATCGAAGCCGAACGCGCCACGACCGAATCAGAGCTCGCGACTCAGCGCGCCGAGGTGGATCGGCTCCTCGCCGAAGCCAGCGCGGAAGCCGAGAAGCTGCGGTCGGAGGCCGCAGCGGCTGCCGCTGAGCTGCGCGACCAGGCCGCCGAGCTGCGCACCGAGGCCGACCGGCAGCGCGCCACCGTGATCGAGGACGCCGCCAGGGAGCTGGCCGGGCGGCGCCAGGAGGCCGAGCGACAGCTGGCCGAGTACGAGGCGGAGATCACCGCGCGGACCGAGCAGATGCGGATCGAGTCCGAGCACCGGCTGGCCAACGCGACCGCGGAGGCCGACCGGGTGCTCGCCGAGGCGAAGCGGGAGGCCGAGCACCGGGTGCTGGCCGCGCAGGCGGACGCGGATCAGCAGCTCGCCGCCGCGCGGACCGAGACCGAGTCGCTGGTCGGCACCGCCCGGGCCCAGGCCGAGGACCGGCTCAACCAGGCCCGCACCCAGGCCGCCCAGGAGCTCGCGGCCGCGCGCAGCCAGGCCGCCGAGGAGGTGGTCTCGGCGCGCGCCCAGGCCGAAAGCGAGCTCAGCACCGCCCGGTCCGAGTCCGAGGAGCGGGTCAGCACCGCGCTGGCCCAGGCGGAGCGGGTGCTCCGCGAGGCGGAGGAGACCGCGACCGCCCGGGTCGAGCGGGCCCGCCGGGAGGCCGACGAGATGATCTCGGTTGCCCGCAAGGAGTCCGAGCAGGCGCGCGAGACCGCGCACCGCGAGGTCGACGAGATGGAGCGGCAGCGCGAAGAGATCTCCGCTCAGTTCGCCCAGATCCGCTCGGTGCTCGAGCTCGGTCTGAACGAGGGCGACGGCGTGCTGATGGGTCGATTCGAGGCGCCTCGCGAGGTTGCCAACGGCAAGTAGCCGAGACGTCTATCGAGGGCGTCGACAGGCGGCTATCCGACAGGCCATTTGGCGGCCGTTCATGCCTGCAATTTCGAGCAATTAGTGCCGTAGTACGCATCAGAGCTTCCGTTGGGGTCGCACACGCGCCCGAGCTCTGCCAACATGTCCGGC
Organism: Sporichthyaceae bacterium; assembly: GCA_022616375.1. Classification (GTDB taxonomy): domain Bacteria; phylum Actinomycetota; class Actinomycetes; order JAKEEW01; family JAKEEW01; genus JAKEEW01. Next base: position 1,151 of record JAKEEW010000115.1, on the reverse strand, counting down.
ATGACTGATGCCCGCACTACTACCACGACCGCCGACGAGGCTTTCGACATCGTCCTGCGCGGCTACGAGCGCAAGCAGGTCGATGATCACCTTAGTCGGATCAACTCCGAACGCGTCGCCGGCGCACAGCGGATCAACGCGCTGGAACGTCGCGTGGAGGAACTGCACTTCGAGCTGCAGAACGCGCAGAAGCAGGGCGCCGAGGCCGAGCCCACGCTGGCCAACTTCGGCGACCGGCTGGCCAAGATCCTCCGCCTGGTCGAGGAAGAGGCCAGCGAGTACCGGGCCGAGGCCCAGGTCAGCGCCGAGAAGGAGCGCAAGGCCGCGGAAGCCGCCGCCGGCCAGGTCCGCGCCCAGGCCGACGAGGACGCCCGGGGCCGGCGGGAGCAGACCCGCCAGGAGGCCGCGAAGCTCCTGGAGGAGGCTCGCAAGGAGGCCGCCCAGGTCCGCGCCGAGGCAGCCAACGAGGCGGCCGCCAAGCGGGACGAGGCCGAGGGCATCCTGGAGGCCGCTCGGGCCAAGGCCGCCCAGGCCGCGGCCGAGTTCGAGGCCAGCCTGGCCAAGCGCCGCGACCAGGCCGAGCGTGACCTGTCGGTCCGGCAGGAAGCCGCGGAGCGGCACCTGAAGGAGACCAGCGACCAGGCCGAGCAGCTGCGGGTCGAGGCCCAGAAGATGCGCGAGGAGGCCGAGCGCCGGTCCCGGCAGATGCTGGAGACCGCACAGCGCGAGGCCGAGGACATCGTGGCCGAGGCCAGGGCCAAGGCCGAGCGCAGCCGCCTCGAGGCAGAGCGCGAGCTGGCCGCGCTGACCCACCGCAGGGACAGCATCAACGCTCAGCTGTCCAACGTCCGCGAGATGCTCGCCACGCTCACCGGTGCCGCGGTTCCCGCCGTCGGCGGGGTCGACCCGGCCAAGGTCGTTGCCGCGGCCAAGGCCGAGCTCCCCAAGGGCGGGCCGGGTGCCGACGCCAAGGACTCCGCCGAGGTGCCCAAGCAGTCGGCAGCTCCGGCCAAGGCCTCACCGTCCGGGCGCTGACCATTCCAGCGGTGTCCGGGTAAAGATCTCCGGGGACCTCCACCGCTAGCAGTGCCGGGCATCGAGCTGGCGACGGATCTCTCCCGCCGCGGCCGCTCGCCACGACCTACGGGCGC
>JAKEEW010000735.1 GCA_022616375.1 Sporichthyaceae bacterium | reverse complement strand
GGTCAGGACTGGGCACCACATGCCCGCTGGCTGGCCGACCGGCTGGCCCTCCCCGAGTCGCGCTGGCACCAGCCGATCGCCACCACCCCCCGCCACCTGCTGGCACCCCGCTGGTTCACCCGGACCAACGACACCGGCGACCTGGACGGCCTGGAGCGCTGGATGGTCCACGACGGCGCCACCGACGAGGCAGCCTGGCTGCAAGCCGCCTATCACCAGACCTGCTCGCTGGTCACCCAGGTCGCCGGCCACCACGCCGACCTCGTCACCCTCGACGAGCGGCCCACCGGGCTGCCGACCTCCTCGGCGACCAACCCATGGACGCTCATGCAGATGCTCCGGCACGGCCGCATCGCGCGCGGCTGCACGGTGCTGGACGTCGGCACCGGGCCGGGCTACGCCTGCGCGCTGCTGGCCCGGCTGCTCGGCGAGGAGCGGGTGACCAGCGTCGATCTCGACCCCTATCTCACCACCGCCGCCGCCGAGCGGCTCGACCGCATCGGCCTGCACCCCCAGCTCCGCACCGCCGATGCCACCGGGCCGCTCGACTGGCAAGGCGACCGGATCGTGGCCACCGTGGCGGTCCGCAAGGTCCCGGCGAGCTGGCTGGTGGCGCTAAGGCCAGCCGGGCGGCTGGTCGCCACCATCGCCGACACGATGTGCATCCTCACCGCCCGCAAGACCGACGACGGCGGCGCCTGGGGCCAGGTCCAGTACGACCGCGCCGGGTTCATGACCGCCCGAACCAGCCTCGACCCACCGCAGCCGCCGAAGCCAGGACCGCCGGAGCCAAGCGGCGACGGCGAGGCGACCGCCGGCCGCTACCCCGTCCTGGACGTGGCCAGGGCGTCGGAGCTGGCATCCATGCTGGCGATCACCGCGCCGGGCATCCGCCACGGCTACCACCAAGACGGCGACGGACAGCGCACGGCCTGGATGACCCACCCCGACGGGTCCTGGGCCAAGGCCACCGGCCGGGATCCGGGGGAGCACGTAGAAGGCCGCGACCCAGGAGAGGATCGCGAGGAGTGCGGATGGGGTGGGGATTACCGAGAGGAAACCGCCC
>JAKEEW010000734.1 GCA_022616375.1 Sporichthyaceae bacterium | reverse complement strand
GCTCAGCGCCCCGGTCGCGGGGTCGCGGAGCACGGCCTCCAGCCGTGCGGGGTACCACTCGAAGCGGATGCGGTGGCCCAGGTGGGCCAGGCCGGTCAGCGCCGCCGGGTCGAAGTGCGGCTCGACGATCACGATCCCCGGCTGGTCCTCGACGTGGATCCGGTCGACCGAGACCGCCTCCTGGATAGGCATGCCGAAGTCGAGATGGTTGAGCAGGGCCTGCGTCAACGCCGTGACCTTGCGCGCTCCCGCGGGGGAGCCGATGAGCAGCAACGGCCGCTGGTCCTTCAGGAACAGCACCGGCCCGCCGCCGGTGATCGGCCGCTTGCCGGGCATGATGGAGTTCCGCCGGCCGGCGACCGGATCGAACATCATCATGTGGCAGTTGTGCTGGAAGCCCAGTCCCGGCGTGACGACGCCCGAGGACATGCCGAGCGAGTGGGTGATGGCGGCGGCGTTCCCGGCTCGGTCGATCACGCTGACATGTGTCGTCTCCTCCGGCGCGGGCCGTGACGGCGGGACCGGCTCAAGCTCCGAGCCGTTCTCGATGGCCCGGCGCAGCGCGGCGGCGTAGTCCTTGGAGACCATCCGATCGACGGGCACGTCGACGAAGTCCGGATCGCCCAGCAGGGTCAGCCGGTCCCGGAACGCCAGGTGCATCGCGCGGGCCAGCCGGTCGAGGTAGGCGGCGGTGTTCCAGCCCAGCGAGCGCAGGTCCCAGCCCTCCAGGATGTTCAGGATCTCGATGGTCACCGGCCCGACGGTCGGCGCCGGCTCGGTCAGCACGGTGAGGTCCCGGAACGTGGCGCGCAACGGTTCGCCCACGTCGGCTTGGAAGCCGCGCAGGTCCTCCATGGTGAGCAGGCCGCCGTGCGCCTGGAAGTCCTCCACCATGCGCCGTGCGGTCTCGCCAGCATAGAACTCGTCCGGCCCGCCGTCGGCGATGCGCTCCAGCGTCCGGGCGTAGTCGGTCTGCACCAGGCGATCGCCGATCTCGTAGACGGAGCCGTCGGGATGCAGGTAGATCTCGCGGCACGCCGGCGTGAATCCGAGCACGGTCGGACCGTCCTCGGACTCCAGGAAGCTGGGCACGCGATCCGAGCGCGGCATCCACAGCCGATACAGGTAGGGGTAGACGTCGAAGCCGTCGGCGGCCAACGCGATGGCGGGCTCGATAACCTGCCTCCAGCCGACTTGGCCCGAGCCAAACCGATCGAACGCTTCGTAGGCCCCCCGGACGAAGCCGGGCGTCATCGAGGCTTGGTAGCCGAGCCGGTT
>JAKEEW010000733.1 GCA_022616375.1 Sporichthyaceae bacterium | reverse complement strand
TCGTCATGAAGGGCGGCCAGGTCCTCAAGGCCGCCATCCAGTAGCAGTGTCGGTCAGGAGAGCCGCTCGATGGTGATCCTGGCGACCGGCTCGGGCCAGTCGTAGAGCGCGGGGTCCAGGTCACCGACCCCGGTGATGCCGCGGTGCGGCCTGATCCGCCTGTGCTCGAGGTCCCGGACGAACGGGTTGTTACAGCAGGGACCGGGGATGAACGCCTCCAGCTCGTTGTTGCGCTCGCTGCCGGCGTCCCACGAGACCGTGCGCCGAACCATCCTGGCGTCGTCGAGGTGCAGGCCGTCAAGGCCGGTGAAGGCGTCGTTGGTGTTGACCAGCATGGTGAGGAGCGTGAGCCGGTTGAACCGGCCGCTGGTCCGCACCGTGTACGACGCGGAGCTACCCGACGGGATCGGGCCGCCGGCGCCGGTGAAGACGCTGTGGACGCCCGGGAGCCCGCTCAGGGCGTCGGTCAGCGGCACGTTGTCGGCGTCCTCGGCGATCGCGGCCACGCCGGCGCTGGCGCGCTCACCCGCGCTCCAGACGTCCACCGCGTTCGTGTGCACCACCAGCAGCGGCGGCGACAGCGGCTGCGAGCCGGGCGCGCCGGGACCCGGCGGGGTGAGGTTCTCGATAGTCACCTTCCAGGTGCGCGTCCCGTTCGCGCCCGCCGCGCCGGACGCGGCGAGGGCGGGCACTGCGACCAGGACGGCAGCGGCGACGGCCACTGCGACCGTGAGGGGTTTGCGCCACCTCATGGAGCCCTCCTTCGTTGGCTGAGGTAATGGTCCTGACCCCCTGACGGTAGGAACGTCACCTTACGAGGGGCTGAAGGCGCTGTTACCAGGTCATGCCGGTCGGAGGCTCCGGCCGGGCCTGGTCGCGCGAAGGGCTGTCCCGGATGACCGGCGGGTCCGACCAGTGCTGGTCAGGCTCGACCTTGGGGATGAGCAGGGTGGCCACGCCGAGCATGACCGCCCCGAGCAGGCGCCGGACCAGGCCGGCGCGAGCGTGCTGCGCCACGGTTCCCTCCTGATGGTGGACGGCGAGGACCTCCGGCCGGCGCGAACCGAGCCGGATGCGGTGC
>JAKEEW010000114.1 GCA_022616375.1 Sporichthyaceae bacterium | reverse complement strand
GGGCTAGCCCAGGTCAGGTGGACCAGATCAGACAGAACGGCTTGCCGGCGGGATCGGCGTAGACCCGCCAGTTGTCGCCTTGCCCCGGCAATCTGGTCGCACCGCTCGCCAGCACCGCTTTCTCGGCCACGTCGACCTCGTCCACCGTCACGTCGAGGTGCACCTGCTGCGGATAGGCCGGATCCGGCCAGCGCGGCGCGGTGTAGCTATCCACCTGTTGGAACATGACCGGATGCTCGCCGCCGGCCCCGATCATCGCCATGCCCTCCTCCTGGTAGGTGACTGGCTTGCCGAGCAGCTCGGCATAGAACGCGCTCAACGCCTGGGCGTCCGGGCAGTCGAGCATCACCCCCATCAGCGTGGTCTTGGGGTCGTCGGGGTTGCGGCACAGATCGAACGGATGCCCGGCGGGATCGGCCAACGTATGCCACTGCTCGTTCTTCCTGAGCACGGTGGCGCCGAGCTCGACCGCCCGTGCGGCGGCCGCCTCGAGATCCGGCACCCGGAGGTCGAGGTGAGCCTGCTGCGGATGGTCTGGATCGGGCCACCTCGGCGGCACGTGGTCCGGCGCCAGCTGCAGGCCAATCCGCCATCCGTCGTCGGTGGTCAGCGTGATCCAATCGTCGTCCGCGTAAACCTCGGTCCACCCCGCCAGCGCGGTGTAGAACCGGCTCAGCGCCGAGATGTCCGGCGCATCGAACACGATCGCGCGCAGTTCCCCGATCATCGATTGCTCCTTCGTCGAGTGGTTGTCCATCCTACCGGTGGCCACCGACAGAACCGGCGGCGGGATCGGGTGGGGTTTGATGTCCGGGTGGGCCTGGCGGCGCCGACGTCTCAGGTGAGAGGCACCGATCCGAGGTGCCGGTAGCGAAGGAGCGATCATGAAATACATGATCATGCTGGCTGGATCGCAGCGAGACTACGACATGCTCGCCGGTAAGGAAACCGACAGCCCGCCCTGGACCGGCGAGGAGATCGCCGCCCTGCACGAGTTCATGGGCACGTGGAACGGCGCGCTGATCGAGTCCGGCGAGTTCGTCGATGCCCGCGGCCTGGCCGCGCCGGTGCACACCCGGAGGGTCGAGCTGCGCAACGGCGTCCCGGTGGTCACCGACGGGCCTTACTCGGAGACCCAGGAGGTCCTGGCCGGCTACACGATCGTGGAGTGCGACAGCTTCGACCGGGCGACCGAGATCGCCGCGCAGCTGACGAACACACCGCACCCGGTGCACGCGACCCTGAACCAGGACTGGCACGTGGACGTGCGGCCGATTCTGGACGGGGCCGGCGACCTCGACCTCTAGCCGGCCATGTCCACCGATCGGGCCGAGGATCTGCTCCGCCGGCTGGCGCCGCAGGTCCTCGGCGCGGTGGTGCGGCGATACGGCAACCTCGACACCGCGGAGGACGCCGTCCAGGAGGCGCTGCTCGCCGCGACCGTGCAGTGGCCGCAGGAGGGCATCCCGGACAATCCGCGCGGCTGGCTGATCACCGTGGCCTCCCGCCGGCTTACCGACCTGCTGCGCAGCGAGCGGGCCCGGCACCGCCGGGAGGACACCGTCGCTCGATGGGCGCTACCCGACCAGTGGCTGGCTCCGGCCGCCGACCGGCCCGCGTCGGAATCGGACGACACCCTGATCTTGCTGTTCATGTGCTGCCACCCGTCGCTGTCCCCGGCGTCCCAGATCGCGCTGACGCTGCGCGCGGTCGGCGGTCTGACCACCGCGGAGATCGCCCGGGCGTTCCTGGTGCCGGAACAGACCATGACCCGGCGGATCACGCGCGCCAAGCGCGCCATCAAGAGCAGCGGCATCCCGTTCGGCCTGCCACCGAACTCCGAACGGGCGCAGCGGCTGGATGCGGTGCTGCACGTGCTTTACCTGATCTTCAATGAAGGCTACGCGGCTACCTCAGGACCGAGCCTGCACCGCAGCGACCTGACCGCCGAGGCGATCCGGCTGGCCCGGCTGGTCCACCGCCTGCTGCCCGACGACGCCGAGGTCGCGGGACTGCTCGCGCTGATGCTGCTCACCGATGCCCGCCGGCCGGCCCGGACCGGGCCGGATGGCGCGCTGGTTCCGATGGCCGACCAGGACCGCACCCTCTGGAACTCCGACGACATCACCGAAGGGGTCGCGCTGATCAGCGCGGCACTGCCTCGTGGCCCGACCGGCCCATACCAGCTGCAGGCGGCGATCGCGGCGATCCACGACGAGGCGCCCAGCGCCGCGGAAACCGACTGGGCTCAGATCGTTGCGCTCTACGAGCTGCTCCTGCACATCTCCGACAATCCGATGGTCGCGCTCAACCACGCCGTCGCGGTCGGGATGGCCCGCGGTCCGAGGCCCGGGCTGGATCTGCTGGGGCAGCTCGAGTCCGACCAGCGGATCGCCGAAGACCACCGGTTCCACGCGGCTCGCGCCCACCTGCTGGAGATGGCCAGGGACCGGACCGCGGCCCGCACCGGTTACCACGACGCGGCCCGCCGGGCGACCAGCCTCCCGCTACAGCGGTACCTGTACGGCCGAGCCGCCCGGCTCACCGAAGCCCGCGCCGAGGCTCGAATCGAGGCTCGCACCGAGGCTCGCGACGAGGCGAGCACCGAGGCTAGGGCGGCCGATCAACCGCCGCGGTTGGACTCCGGCCGGTAGCGCAGCAGCACGATCCCCGAGCCGAACGGCCTAGCCTCGACCAGGCGCAGATCCGGCCGGTCCGGACGATCCTCGAACAGCCGCCGGCCGCGACCGAGGGCGACCGGGTAGACCCACAGCCGATACTCGTCGACCAGCCCGGACGGAACCAGCGCCTGCACCAGCTGGATGCTGCCGGTGGCCACGATCGCCTTGCCCGACTGCTGCTTGAGTGCCGCGATCTCGTCCAGTGGTGGTCCGCTCAGCACGGTGGTGTTCGCCCAAGTGGGGTCGGTCAGCGTCCGGGACACCACATACTTCGTGACGTTGTTCAGGTAGTCCGAGATCCCGGTCTCGTCGTCGGTCTGCTTCGGCCAGTAGCCCTCGAACTCGTGGTAGGTGACCCGACCGAGCAACACCGCGTCGGCACCTAGCATGTGCTCCCGCTGGACCTCCGCCAGCTCGGTCGCGGCGTGCTCGTCGTCGCTGCCGGACGGGACGAACCAACCCTCGGATGCGTCGATCACGCCGTCTACGGTGATGTTCTCGGTCACGATCAGCTCGCGCATGACGTCCTCTCGTTGATCATCCAAACCTCGCCACGGCGCGTCCTACCCCGTCCTCGCGGAGCTAGCCGGTAGCCGCTGATCAACACGCCGGCAGCCGCCCGGACGGCGTATCCTGACGCCGTGCCGAGGTACGACTACCGTTGCCGCGCCTGCGGCGCCACGTTCGAGCTGTCCCGCCCGATGGCCGACGCGGCGCTGCCCGCGCAGTGCCCGAGCGGGCACGACGACACGGTGAAGCTGCTGTCCACGATCGCGATCACCGGCCGGGCCGG
>JAKEEW010000732.1 GCA_022616375.1 Sporichthyaceae bacterium | reverse complement strand
GGGGACGTGTACAGAAGCCGGATCGGCGGCCTCAAGACCTGGTCGATCTCCCTTGAGTTCAACGCCGACTTTGCCGCTGGTGCGGTCGACGCGACCCTGTTCCCGCTGCTCGGCACGACCACCACCGTCAAGGTCCGGCCGACCACGGCGGCGATCTCGGCGACGAACCCGGAGTACTCGGGCAGCGTCCTTGTCACCCAGGTCAACCCGCTCGGCAACTCGGTCGGCGATCTGGCGACCGTCTCGGTGTCGTGGCCCGGCGCGGGCGCCTTGGCCCGCGCGACCGTCTGAGGGCGCCGTGAAGATCACGATCTCCGACGGCGGCGCGCTCCGCGACCTCTCCAAGGCCCTCAAGACCCTCGGAGACGGCAAGCAGATTCGCGCGGAGCTGACCAAGACGCTCCGCGGCGAGGTCACCCCGATCGTCGGGGCGGTCCAGGCCGCCTACCGCGCTAACCCGTCCCGGACCGGCAAGGGTCGGCTCCGCCCGGCGCTGGCCAAGGCGACCCGTGCGGAGGTCCGCACCGCCGGCAAGCGGGCCGGGGTCCGCGTCATCGTCGATGGCCGCCGGATGCCGTCGGGGATGGGCCGCATCCCGCAGTACTACGAGGGCGTGCTGCCCCGCTGGCGCCATCCCGTGTTCGGCAACCCCGACGTGTGGGTCGCCCAGCGGCCCCAGCCGACGTTCTACCGCGTCGCCGACCCGATGGCCGGCCCGGTCATCGGCCGGGTCGAGCAGGCCATCGACCAGACCATCCAGCGCACGATGGGCAGGTAGGAGCCGCTGTGGCCGACCAGCAGACCGACCAGCCTGCCGTGCCAGCGCCGCCGACGCCGGTCGAGCTCAGCAACGACTTCGGGGACTACAGCAACGGCGAGCTGGAGGACCTCGAGGACGCCTCTGGCAAGCTCCTCGGCGAGCTGGACGGCAAGCCGCTGTCCCGCAGGACGGTCAACGCGCTGCTGTGGATCACCCAGCGGCGCAGCAACCCCGACCTCACCCTCGCCGAGGTCCGCGCCATGCGCAGAACGGTCTGGGTGTGGCAGCCGGTGGACCCTCCCGTCGCGCCCGTCTCACCGAGCGGGCGCGAGCAACCGCCGCCGTCTGCGCCTTCTACCGCATGACCCCCGCC
>JAKEEW010000731.1 GCA_022616375.1 Sporichthyaceae bacterium | reverse complement strand
TCCCGCGGATGTGGCGAAACTGGCGACAGTGCGCCGGACACCCGGCGCGGTCGGAGCCGAGAGGCGCTGCGACGGACCTGATCCGCCACGCTCGGCTTCTGATCCCCTCACTAAGGGCGCCTCCTATCGGGAGGCGGCTTCACCATCGGCTCGATACGAGCACGAGCACGCCTCCTGCGCTGATAGCGGCGGCCATCCGGGTCGCCCTACTCACCGAAGGAGCGGAAATGCGCACGAACCTGAACACCCGCAACGGGCTGGAGTTCGCGGTGGCGGACCTGAGCCTGGCGGACTACGGCCGGCGGCAGATCCGGCTGGCCGAGCACGAGATGCCCGGCCTGATGGCGATCCGCGGCGAGTATGCCGCCACCCAGCCCCTGGCCGGCGCGAGGATCGCCGGGTCGCTGCATATGACCGTGCAGACCGCGGTGCTGATCGAGACCCTGGTCGCCCTCGGCGCCGAGGTCCGCTGGGCCTCCTGCAACATCTTCTCCACCCAGGACGAAGCCGCCGCCGCGGTTGTGGTCGGCCCGATCGGAACGCCGGATCAGCCAACCGGCACCTCGGTGTTCGCCTGGAAAGGCGAGTCGCTCGATGAGTTCTGGTGGTGCACCGACCAGATCTTCCGCTTTCCCGGCGAGCGCAGCGCCAACCTGATCGTGGACGACGGCGGCGATGCCACTCTGCTGATCCACAAGGGCGTCGAGTTCGAGGCGGCCGGCGCGGTGCCGGAGCCGGTCGACGACGACCACGAGGAGCACCGGATCGTCCTGCGGACACTGGCGGCCAGCCTGGCCGGGGACCCGCGGCGCTTCATCCGGATGGCTGCCGAGATCCGCGGCGTGAGCGAGGAGACCACGAACGGGGTCAACCGGCTCTACAAACTCGCCGGCGAGGGCTCACTGCTGTTCCCGGCGATCAACGTGAACGACTCGGTGACCAAGTCGAAGTTCGACAACAAGTACGGCATCCGGCACTCGCTGGTGGATGGCCTGAACCGAGCCACCGACGTGATGCTCGGCGGCAAGCTCGCGGTGGTCTGCGGCTACGGCGACGTGGGTAAGGGCGCCGCCGAGGCGCTGCGCGGCCAGGGCACCCGGGTCGTGGTCACCGAGGTGGATCCGATCTGCGCGCTGCAGGCCGCGATGGACGGCTTCGAGGTGGCGCGGCTCGAGGAGGTCGTGGGGCGGGCCGACGTGTTCGTGACCGCGACCGGCAACCGCGACATCATCCGGACCGCCGAGCACATGGCCCGGATGAAGCACTACGCCATCGTGGCCAACGTCGGCCACTTCGACAACGAGATCGACATGGCCGGGCTGGCCCGGGTGCCCGGGATCGTGAAGACCGAGATCAAACCGCAGGTGCACGAGTGGGCCTTCCCGGACGGGCACAGCATCATCGTGTTGTCCGAGGGCAGGCTGATGAATCTCGGTAACGCCACCGGTCACCCGAGCTTCGTGATGTCCAGCTCGTTCGCGAACCAGACGATCGCCCAGATCGAGCTGTTCACCAAGCGCGGCAGCTACGACCGGCGGGTCTACCGGCTGCCCAAGCACCTGGACGAGAAGGTGGCCCGGCTGCACCTGGACGCGCTCGGGGCCAGGCTGACCCCGCTGACCAAGGAGCAGGCCGACCACATCGGCGTCGACGTGGACGGCCCCTACAAGGCCGACCACTACCGCTACTAGGGAGAGGGCGGAGGGCTCTGCGCCCGGTCAACCACCCGAGCGCGGAGCCCTCCGCTGGGTCCACCCGCGTCACCAGCCCTGGTGCCCGGCGACCCGCCGCTTCAGGCGCAGCAGGTACTCCTTGCGGTCCAGCGGATTGTGGTCCGACCGCGGCCGGGTCGGGAGCACGCCACGCACCGGCTGGTAGTGGTCGAACCCGGACTCCAGCACACCCTCACCGCGCGTCACCGCCGGCAGCTGCTGCTGCAGCTCGTGCACCATCGCCGCCGGGATCTCGCCTTCGAGCAGGTACGACGATCCGCGCAGCGCCGTCGTCTGGGGTACGGCACGCACTCGGACCAGCACCGGTGAGATCGGCCCGAGCGTGTCCGCCGGGATCTCGAGCTGGAACCGGTGGACCGGCTCGAACACCGTGCTGCCGGCCTGCTTGAGCGCGCTCATCAGGATCAGTGGGGTCAGGTTCCGGAAGTCCCCGGCAGTGCTGGACATGCTCGGGTCGAAACCGGCATGCATGGCACTTTGCCGCGGCCAGTAGCCGGAGTGCGTCATCGTCACCGTGCAGTCGGTCACCTGCCAGCCGTAGAGCCCCTGCTGCAGCGCCTCGTGCACGGTCTCCTCGACCGCCTTGAAGAACGCGAACGGCATCGACCCAAGCTCCACCTCCAGCCGGAACTCGACTCCGGAGCCGACCGGAGCCGGCTCGATCCGCAGCCCGATCGTGGCGTTGAACGGGTTGGAGTCGGCGTCGATCAGCTCGAAGTCGGCCCCGGTGCCGGCCGTACGCTCGATGTAGATCGTGGTGGACTCGCGGAACGTGACGTCGATGGCGTAGTCGTTGGCCAGCGTCGCCTGGATGACCTCCTTCTGCACCTCGCCGTACAGCGACACGAACACCTCCTGGCGGATGTCGTCCTGCCGGAGATTGATCAGCGGATCCTGCTCGGTGAGCTGAGCGAGCGCGGCATGCAGCGTCCCCTTGTCGGACCGGCGGCTGGGCACCACGACCGTCTCGAGGGTGGGCGGGGCGAAGTAACGCGACGACCGTGACGCCGGCCGGGAAGCGCCGAGCGCGTCGCCGATCTGGATGTCGGCCAGACCCCACAGCTTGCCGATCTGGCCGGCCGCCACCGCCGTACCGCGAACATCGGACCCGCGGTCGAACACGCTGATCGCGGTGACCTTCCCCTCGCCGGACTGGCCGAACTGCAGCCGATCGCGCACCCGCACGGTGCCGGAGAGCATCCGAACGTACGCGATCTTCTCCCCGGCCGGACCGCGCTCGACCTTGAACACGGTCCCGGCGACCGGCCCGTCCGGATTGCCGTCGGCGGCCGGCAGCAGGTCCGAGATCCCCGCGGTCAGCGCCTCGACACCCGCGCCGGTGCTGGCCGACCCGAAGAAGACCGGGTGCACCTGCGCCTTTCCGACCTGAGCTCCGAGCGCACGGCTGAGCCGCCGGTAGGGCACCGCCGTCTCGTCGTCCACGTACACGGCCAGCAGTGCGTCGTCGTGATCGGCGAGCACCTCGGCCAGCGCGGTCCGGTGCGCGGCGTCGGCCGCTCCGAAGCGGGCGAAGCCGGCCTCGCGGGTGCCGAGATCGCGGACCGATCCCATCGGGACGAGGGCCGGGGTCAACCGGTCGGCGATGCCGCGCAGCACACCGTCGTACTGCGCGCCGGATCGGTCGATCTTGTTGACGAAGACGAGGGTAGGGAGACCCAGGCGCTGCAGCGTACGCATCAGCACGCGGGTCTGCGCCTGCACGCCTTCCACCGCGGAGATCACCAGAACCGCGCCGTCGAGTACGTTGAGCACCCGCTCCACCTCGGCGATGAAGTCCGGGTGTCCGGGCGTGTCGATCAGGTTCACGGTGACGTCGCCGATGGCGAACGACACCACGGCAGACTTGATCGTGATGCCGCGCTGCCGTTCGAGCGCCAGCGTGTCGGTCTGGGTGCTGCCGGCGTCGACGCTGCCGATCTCGTCGATGACCCCGGCGTTGAACAGCAGCCGCTCGGTCAGGCTGGTCTTACCGGCGTCTACGTGCGCCAGAATCCCCAAGTTCAAGGTGCTCACAAAGCGTCATGTCCTTTGAATAGGTGGCAGTTACCGCCTGGGTAGACATGAACGCTGCTCGCATTGCCCTCTCCTTGGTCGACTGGCTGTCCCCTGAGCAGACCAGATGCCGGTGCGGATGGGCAACCGAATTTGCCCCGGCCGGAGCCGGCCGTGGGTGTCGCCGCCCGACCTATGTGTGAACTGCGCGGATCGCGGCGAGACACACCCTAGGCCGCCGTCGGGCGGAGAGGGATCTTCGATGACGTCGCTACTCGGAACGGGGCGGGTCCGCCGGGCATTGGCAGCCGCCGCGCTTGCCAGCGGATTCCTCGGGTTGGCCGGCTGCGGCAACGGACGGCTCGTCGGCCGGACCCGGGCACGTCGACGCCGCGCTCAACCCGTGCCTGCTGGTGCCCGCAGATCAGCTGAGCTCGATCACCGGGGTAACCGTGACCGAGGTCGCCGGACCCACCCCGCAGTCGCGCGGCCTCAGCTGTACGTTCGAGTACCCGCTCGGCGGCGGCCAGAGCGGAACCGGCGAGATCCACTTCACTACCTGGCTGGGCAAGGAGTTCTACACCCCGGACACCGTCGAGGGTTACGGAACTGCGCTGAGCGGCGTCGGAGATGCCGCCACGGTGAGCGAGAACGCCGGCCGGCTGATCTTCCGGTCCGGCGAGTACGTGGTCCAGATCCAGATCTTCGGCCCGGAGGTCGACTCGGTCGTCGAGATCGGCCGGGCCGCAGCCGAGCACATTCGCTGAACCCAGGTCGCTCGCCCCGGGACAGCCGGGTTGCGGGCTAACCCGGTTGAGACCGGCCCGGATTACGTCGACGCGTTCTCGGGTCTGGGCTCCTTCGCCGAGGTCACGAATCTTCGGTGCAGCACCGGACGCAGCGCCCGACGGCTGAGCGCAGACCGACGTCGGTCAATCCGACCTGGGCAGGCGCTGCTCCCGAAGCAGATCCCGGATCTCCAGCAGCACGTCGACGTCCGTCGGCGGGGCCGGCTCGGTCGGAGTCCGGGCTCCGCCGCCGAGCGATCAGGCTGTTGATCGGCAGCACGACCAGGAAGTAGATCACCGCCACCGTGACGGCGAACACGATCAGCGCGTTCACGAAGCCGCCGACATCGAACACCTGCCCCCCGGATCGTGACCGTCCCGCCCTTGGCGCCACCACCCAGGAACACGTTGACCAGCGGTTTGATGAACGAGTTGCCGAGCGCCGAGACGAGCGCGGTGAAGGCGACGCCGAGCGCGACCGCCACTGCAAGATCCACGAGGTTGCCCCGCTGGATGAACTCCTTGAAGCCGCGCAGTAGGTCGGCCATCACGTCACCTCCCGGTCGGGGTCCGTGCGGCCGGATCGCACGGACCACGTGTGAGCGGCGACGTATACCCAGCAACCGGCCCGACCTACGAACCGGCCCGACTAGACGGGTGACGAGTCGCGCAGCCGCTACCAGGAGGCGAACACGCGAGCCTGCCCGCCCGAGCCCTCCTCGTACGGGATCAACCCGACTACGACCGTGGCGCCGCGGCGCGGGATGCGGTTGACGTTCGCCAAGTTCTCCAGCCCGTATCGATCCGCCCCGGTGAGGATCAGGTGGGTCTCGAACGTCGTCGAGTTGCCCGGGTCGATGCTGAGTGTGTCCACGCCGAGACTCCGGATCCTGCGGTGTCGCAACAGCCACTCGCAGGCGTCCGGGCTGAAGCCGGGGAAGTGCAGCGTGCCGGCGGCGTCGGTGCCGCGGTAGGCATCCGGGTCGCCGACCTTGGCTCCCCATCCGGAATACATAAGCACGGCGGCGTCCCGCGGAATCCGGCCGTGCCTGCGCTCGAAGGCCCGGACGTCGTCGATGGTCACCGCAGTGTCCGGGTCGTGCGCGGCCCGGTCCGCGATGTCGATGACCACGGCCGGGACGATCAGCTCGGACAGCTGCAGCTCGGGCGAGAGCCGGCCGCCGATGGTGAAGTGGCCCGGCGCATCGACGTGCGTACCGATGTGCTCGATGATGCGCCACTCCTGCAAGTAGAAGCCGTCGTCCTCGATCGTGACCAGAGTCCGCCTGGCCGCCTCCTCCCCCGGCGTGAACGCCGGAAAGGTCGTGGTCAGCGGGTAGGTGAGGTCACGCAGGCCGTGCCGACCCCGCACCCGGACCGGGGTCCGGGCCGGCGTGCCGGCGTGGGCGGTCGACTCACCCAGGGTGACCGATGCGAGTGCCGCCGCTCCGCCGACCAGGGCAGCTCGCCGGCTGAGGTTCAGGCCTGTTTCGGTACACATCGGCTCGCTCCTCTCAGTTGCCCCTTTCCTTCCCATGATCGTGGTGGCTATGCAGCGGAGATCCGCGCTCAGCACGCTGCGGATCCACCACGATCACGCAGGAGCGCGCGGAGTGCGTGAAGAGCAGCGAGGTCAGACGGTGATGACGACCTTGGCGCGCGCGTGCTCGACCTCGACGTACCGGATGGCCTCCGACGCCTGGCTCAGCGGGTAGGTCCGGTCGATGACCGGGGTGAGCTTCCCGGAGTCGGCGAACTCGGCCAGCGTCGCCAGGTGCTCCCGATTCGGCGTTGCGGTGAACGCGACCAGCCGGTGCCCGACGAACCGGGACACCAGCTGAGCCTTGAGAAACAGGCCTAGTGGCCCGATCAGGCTGCCGCCCTCGGATGTGCCGCCACCGGACAGAATGAGCATTCCCTTGGGGATCAGCGCACGCCGGAACTCGCCGAGCGACCGGTTGCCCACTAGGTCGAGCACGATGTCGTACGGCTGATCGGTGCGGGTGAAGTCGTCCTTCGTGTAGTCGACGACGTGGTCGGCGCCAAGGGATCGGATCAGGTCCACGTTCCTGGTGCTGCATACGCCGGTCACGTCGGCACCGAGCCACTTGGCGATCTGCACCGCGAACGTGCCTACCCCGCCGGACGCACCGTTGATCAATACCCGCTGTCCCGGCTGCACCTTCCCGACGTCGCGCAGGCCGGTCAGCGCGGTGTTCCCGGCGAGCGGCACCGCGGCCGCCTGCTCGAACGTGAGGCTGGCCGGCTTTGCTCCCAGCACGTCTTCGGCGACCACGACGTACTCGGCGAACGCCGCGTCGGCATCGCCGTAGACCTCGTCGCCTGGGCTGAACCGGGTCACGTCCCGCCCGACCGCCTCCACCCGACCAGCGAAGTCCCGGCCCGGGGTTTGCATCTTGGGTCGACGCAGCCCAAAGCTAAGCCGGGCCAGATACGGGTCGCCGCGCATGAGGTGCCAGTCGTAGGCGTTGACCGCGGCCGCGTGCACCTTGACCAGCACCTGGTGGTCGGCGGGCACCGGCTTGTCGACCTCTCGAAGCTCCAGCACATCGGGTGAGCCGTACCGATCCTGAACGATCGCCTTCATCGGGACTCCGCTCCGCCAACGTCGGGACTGGAAACGTCGGGACTGGAAACGCTACGCCAACACCCGCCATAGTCGGCCGTCGATGAGCTCGCGGGCCGCGTCCAGATGCCCGGCGTGGCAGGCAGTCTCGGTGATCACGTGCAGCAGGATCTCCCGGAGATTGTCCAGTCGCCAGCTGCCGAACAGCTCGGCCGGCCACCAGGCCGGCGCGGCGTGCGCGGGAGTGCTGCTGATGACCGCGTTCGCCAGCTCGATCTCGCGCAGGTAGCTGCCGACAACCTGCTCGGCGGGCACGTCGGGCCCGACCAGCCAGGCGTCGGTGGTCGCGGCCAGCTCGTCGATGGCGGTCTGCTCCCCCGCCATGACGGCACGGAACCAGAACCGTTCGATGTCCAGGGCGAGGTGGCTGACCAGACCTAGGCAGCTCCATCCGGACGGGAGCACCGGCCGGCGCAGGTCGGCCTCGCTCAGGCCGTCCAGGATGCCCAGGACGTGTCTGCGTTGGCCCTCCTGGTAGGCCAGCAGCGTCTCGACCTCGGTGTCCATCCCGTTCTGCGGCGGCATCGGCCGGACCGTCATGAGTTCTCCTTGGCACGGTCGAGCAGCGCGCGGCGCTCGGGGTCGGTGTGGGCGACGGCGGCAGCCCGCCGGAACAGGACGGCAGCGCGGCCGTGGTCGCCGTTGCGAGCCGTGAGATCCGCCTCCGCGGCGATCGTGTGCGGGTAGTCGTCCAACGCACCGCCGGCGCGGGCCCGGGCCAGCAGCGCCAGCCCGGCTGCGGGACCGTAGGCGTAGCCGTGGGCCACGGCACGATTCAGCTCGATCACCGGGGACGGCTGCACGGCTACCAGCTCGTCGTAACACCTGGCGATCTCGGGCCAATCCGTAGCGTCGGCGGAGGCGGCGGTGGCGTGGCACGCCGCGATGCGGGCCTGCAGCCCGTACGGCCCGTCCGCTCGGGTCCGGCCGAGGATGGCGACGCCCTCGGCGATCGCGGCGTGGTCCCAGCGGGATCGGTCCTGCTTGTCCAGGGTGACCAGGTTTCCCTCGGCATCCCGGCGGGCGCCGCGCCTGGAGTGCTGGAACAGGAACAGGGCCAGCAGGGCGGCGACCTCCGGCTCGCTCGGCATCAGGTGCTCGAGCATGCGGGCCAGCCGGATCGCCTCGTCGGCGAACGCCGGCTCGCCGTCGGCGTTGTAGCCCTGGGTGAACAGCAGGTAGAGCACCGCGAGGACGCCCGGCAGCCGTTCGGTCAGTGCCGCACCGGTGGGCACCCGGTAGGGGATCTTCGCGTCCACGATCTTCGCCTTGGCCCGAGTCAGCCGCCGGGTCATGGTCGGCTCGCTGACCAGAAAGGCCCGGCCGATGTCGCCGGTCGGCACCGCACAGATCGTGCGCAGGGTCAGCGCCACCCGCGCCTCGAGCGACAGTGCGGGATGGCAGCAGGTGAAGATGAGCCGCAACTGGTCGTCCACAACCTCCTGCCGCGCCGCCGGAGTCCCGGCCGGATCGGGTTCGGTGAGCGCGAGCGCCGCCAGTTCCGCCAGCTTGCGCCGCTCGACCGAGGCCCGGCGGAGCACGTCGATCGCCCGGTTACGAGCCACGGTCAGCAGCCAGCCGCCCGGATTGGCCGGCACGCCGTCCTCCGGCCACCGCCGCAGTGCGAGTGTCAGGGCTTCCTGCGCGCAGTCCTC
>JAKEEW010000730.1 GCA_022616375.1 Sporichthyaceae bacterium | reverse complement strand
GCCTTGGTGTAGGGATGCTGCGGATCGGCGAGCACCTGCTCGGTCGGCCCGACCTCGACGATCCGGCCGAGGTACATCACCGCGATCCGGTCCGCGATGTTCCAGGCCAGGCCCAGATCGTGGGTGACCACGAGCACCGACAGGCCCATCTCGTCGCGCAGCTTGAGTAGCAGCGCCAGGATCTCGCCGCGCACCGAGGCATCAAGCGAGGACACCGGCTCGTCGGCCACGATCGCCGACGGCTCCAGCGCCAGCGCGCCGGCGATCACCACCCGCTGCCGCTGCCCACCGGACAGCTCGTGCGGGTAGCGCAGGAAAAACCGCTCCGGTGGGCGCAGCCCGGCCCGGGACAGTGCGGTGGCAACCCGTTCCTCCTCGTTGCCGGGCAGCTTGTGGATCCGGACTCCCTCGGCCACCGCCTCGTACACCGACTGGCGTGGGTTCAGCGCACCGGTCGGGTCCTGCAGCACCAATTGGACCCGGCGCCGGTAGGCGCGCAGCGACTTGGACGAGTACCTGAGCGGGATCCCGTCGTGCAGCACGACTCCGCTGGCCGGCTTCTCCAGGCCGAGGATGGTCCGGGCCAGCGTGGTCTTGCCGCAGCCGGACTCACCGGCCAGCGCGACGATCTCGCCCGGCATGATCTGCAGGTCGACGCCGTCGACCGCCCGGGCAACCTTGCCCTTCATCCCCCGGCCGGCGAACCGGACCTCCAGGCCGTCGACCCGCAGGGCGGGCGTCACGACCGAGCCGGCGCGAGCCCCCGACGGGCTGCTGGGTTCGATGCTCATCGGCTCACCCGCTCCGCGTCCCTGACCTGCACGCAGGCCGCGGACCTGCCGGGTCCGGCCGGCCACAGCTCTACCGTCACCGTCGCGCACTCGTCCTTGACCACCGGGCAGCGTGGGTGGAACGTGCACCCGGTGGGCAGGTCCTGCGGGTGCGGCGGATCGCCGCCGAGCCCGCGCGGGGCATACCGGAACCGCTGGTCGCCCACGGTGGGGAATGCCGCCGCCAGCGCCTCGCTGTAGGGGTGAGCCGGCCCGGTGAAGATCTCGTGCGCCGGGCCCTGCTCCACGATCTTGCCCGCGTACATGACCGCGATCCGCTGGCAGGTCCGGGTCAGCACGGATAGGTCGTGGCTGATCAGCACCAGACCCAACCCGAGCTCGCGAACCAGGTCGGACATCAGCCCGAGCACCTGCGCCTGCACCATCACATCCAGCGCGGTGGTCGGCTCGTCGGCCAGGATCACCTTCGGCTTGCAGGCCGGCGCCATCGCGATCATGATGCGTTGCTTCTGCCCGCCGGAGAACTGGTGCGGGTAGTTGTGCATCCGGGCGGGCGGCAGGCCCACCTGTTCGAGCAGCTCGCCGGCCCGTACCTGGGCCTTGCGCTCGGAGATCCGCTCGTGCAGCACGATCGGCTCGGCCAGCTGCTTGCCGATCCGCTGCACCGGGTTGAGCGAGTGCATTGCGCCCTGGAAGATGATCGACGCCTCGGCCCAGCGGACCGCGCGCAGCCGACCCCAGCCCATGTCGAGCACGTTCTCGCCGTCCAGCAGGATCTCCCCGGTGACCTTGGTGGACCTGGGGAGCAGCCGCAGCACCGAGCCGACGATGGTGGACTTACCGCAGCCGGACTCGCCGGCCACACCGACGGTCTGGCCGGGACCGACCGACAGGTCGATGCCGCGCACCGCGGGGACGTCGCCGTCGCTGCCGCGGTAGGTGACGCTCAGGTTCTTGATATCGAGCAAGCCCATGCCGTCACCGCCCCTGCAGCCGTGGGTTGAGCACGTTCTCCAGAGCGTGGCCGACCCAGGTGAACGCCAGCACCACGATCACGATGGTGATACCCGGGGCCAGCAGGTAGGCCCAGGCTCCGAGCGAGACCGCACCGCTTCCGAACGCGAGGTCGAGCATGGTGCCCCAGGAGCTGCGGGTCGGGTCACCCAACCCGATGAACGACAGCGTGGTCTCGGCCAGGATCGCTCCGGCCACGGTGAGCGTGGTGTTGGCCAGCACCAGCGGCATCACGTTGGGCAGGATGTGCCGGCTCATCTGGTGCCAGTTCCCGGCTCCGAGGGCACGGGCCCGTTCCAGGTACGGCCGCGACTTCACGGCCAAGGTCTGCGATCGGATCAGCCGGGCGGTCGACGGCCACGAGGTAATACCGACCACGAACGCGATCGCGTAGACCGGCGAGATGGTCAGCCACGAGCTCTGGTTGAGCATGACCAGCAGCACGATGGCCAGCGGCAGGAACGGGATCACTAGCAGCCAGTCGCTGATCCGCATCAGGATCGTGTCGGTCCAGCCGCCGAAGTGACCCGCGACGATGCCGACCACGGTGCCGATCACCATGGATACCACGGTGGCGATGAGCCCAACCATCAAGGACACCCGGGCGCCCTTGATCAGCAGGGCGAGCACGGATCGGCCGAACTCATCGGTGCCGAGCGGGAACTGCATGGACGGACCCTCGAACGGCTGGCCCGGAGCGTGCACCACGCTGGTCGCGTCGGCCGAGATGATCCACGGACCGAACACCGCAAGCAGCCCGAAGAGGATCAGGACGATCAGCCCGATCAAGCCCTCGGTGTCGGACCGGTACAGCTTCCAACTGCGGGCCAACGCACGACGGCGC
Source organism: Sporichthyaceae bacterium (assembly GCA_022616375.1). Lineage (GTDB taxonomy): Bacteria > Actinomycetota > Actinomycetes > JAKEEW01 > JAKEEW01 > JAKEEW01. The sequence goes on along the minus strand of JAKEEW010000730.1, from coordinate 2,475 downwards.
CTGGTCCAGACGATGGCCCGAGCGCTGCGCGATTTCTCCGGGGTCAGTGCCGGGTCGGGAGCCGGCGTGGGATCCGGCGCGGGAGACGACTCGCTCATGCGTCCCTCACTCTCGGGTCGAGCACGCCGAGCAGCAGGTCACCGATCAAGTTGAAGACGATGGTGCTGACCGCGAACAACAGGAAGATCGCTTGCAACAGCGGGAAGTCGGGGAAATCAAGCGCCTCGATCGACAGCTTGCCCAGCCCCGGCCAGGAGTAGACCAGCTCGACGGTGAGCGCGCCGGAGATGATGAACCCGAAGTGCAAGAAGATCAGCGTGACGGCTGGAAGCAGGGCGTTGGGCACCGCGTGCCGCCGCCGGACCAGCACGTCGCGCAGCCCCTTGGCGCGGGCCGTGGTCAGGTAGTCCTGGCCCATCTCGTCCAGCAGGGACGAGCGCATGACTAACGAGAACTCGGCCAGGTAGGCCAACGTCAAGGTCAAGCACGGCAGGAACAGGTGGTGCACCACGTCCAGCGTGCTGGCCAGCCAGCCGCCGGTGACGTTGGGATCGTGGATCCCACCGGTGGGGAACCACCCGAGCCCCACCTGGACGCCGGCCAGGTAGAGCAGCAGCACGATGCCGAGCCAGAAGATCGGCATCGAGTACAGCGTCAGTGACGTGGCGTTGGAGACCCGGTCGAACGCGCTGCCGCGCTGCCAGGCGCCCTTGATCCCGATCCACAGACCGAAGGCGATCGACAGCAGCGTCGAGCTACCGACCAGCAGCAGGGTTGGCCAGATCCGCTCCCCGATGATGTCCGCGACCGGGCGGTGGAACAGGAATGACGTGCCCAGGTCGAAGTGCGCCAGGTCGTTGAGGTAGCTGGTGAACTGCTCCCAGATCGGCTTGGTCAAGCCGAGCCGCTCGCGCAGATCGGCGGTTGCCTCCTGGGACAGGTGCCGGCTGCGGGCCAGCTTGCGAGCCGGATCGCCGGGCAGCACCCGGAACAGGAAGAAGTTGAAGACGAGTACGGCGGCGAGGCTGAAGATCGCCCCGATGATCCGCCGGATGACGACCCGGGCAATCCCGCTGCTGTGTCGAGCGGAGCCCCCGGGACCGCCAGCCAGCGGTTCACTGGGTGGGGTGTCGCCGGGGGTGGAACCCACCCCCGGCGCAACACCCTCGAGGTGCACGGCCATTCGGGAAGCTACTCCCGCTCGTCCGTAGCGCCGCGCCGGCGGGCCACCGCCACCCCGGCGCCGGCCAGCACGACCGCCGCCGCGACACCGATCCCGGTGAGCACGGCCGTGCTCAGTCCGCCCTCGCTGTCTGTTTGCTCAGACGCGAGGTCGATGTTGCGGTAGCTGTAGCTGCCGTACTGGAAGAAGACCGCACCCGAGGCGTCCGGCACGAAGCCGGTCCACTTGTTCGAGTAGGCCTGCAGCCCGTCGTCGTACCAGGTGACGATGTACGGCAGGTCGTCGTAGACGATCTGCTGCATCTGCTTGAGCGTGGCGGCCCGCTCGGCCCGGACGATCTGGGTGCTCTGCTGGTCGTAGAGCGCGTCGTAGGCCGGGTTGCAGTAGAACGAGTCCGACCAGCCGGCGTAGACCGTGCCGCCGTCCTCGTAGCTGCGCTGGTCGCACTTGAACACCGAGACCTGGAAGTCCGGGTCAGGCTCGACACCCCAGCCCCACTCGAACAGGTCGAACTCGCCCTGGCCGATCACCTCGGTGAGCTTGTCCTCGGCCATGATCTGGAGCTTGGTGGCGATTCCGATCTCGTTCAGCCAGCCCTGGGTCAGCTGTACGGCCTGCTGGGACTCCTCGGAGTCCTGCCGTCCGAACAGCCGGAACTCGAGCTTGCGCCCGCTGTTCGGGTCGACCCGGATCCCGTCGCTGCCCTTGGCGTAGCCGGCCGCATCCAGGATGCGGTTGGCCTCGGCGAGGTCGAACGGGTACGGGTTGGCCGGCTGGTAGTGGATGTCGGAGTATGCCGGCGGGATCACCGACGTGCCCGCCGTGCCGTAGCCGCGCAGCACGGTGCGAACCAGCGCCTCGCGGTCGATCGCGTGCGCGATGGCCAGCCGCACCTGCTTGTCGAGCAGGGCGGGGTGGCCGTCACCGATCTTGTTGCCGTCCACGGTCTCGGCGCCCATGTTGAACGCGATCTCATTGAACCCGAGCCCGTCGGACTGGACCGTGGTGATCGAGGGCTGCTCCTTCAGGGCGTTGAACTGTTCGCGCCGACCGAGTCGACCGCGTCGATCTCACCCTTGATCAGCGCCTGGACCAGCGCATCCTCGTTGTCGAAGATCTTGAACACCAGTTCGTCGATCTTCGGAGCCCCGAGGTGATAGTCCGGGTTCGGTGCGAACCGGAGGAACTCCCCAACCTTCCGCTCGATCAGCGTGAACGGGCCGTAACCGACCACGTTCTCCTCGTTGGCGAAACTGGTCACCTCGTCGGAGCTGATGTTCTCCCAGATGTGC
>JAKEEW010000729.1 GCA_022616375.1 Sporichthyaceae bacterium | reverse complement strand
CACCCACGCGGTCAACGCCGTCGCCTTCGCCTCGCTGGACGTGCCGCTCCGTGCGGTGTCACACGACGCGATCTTCTTTGCCGATCCGGACGTTCCCCGGTTCACCGCAACCAGCAACCTCATCATCACCGATGAGCTCGGCGCTGCCCTGGCCGAGACGTTGGGCAGCGCCGCCGGAGTGCTCATCCCAGGTCATGGTCTGGTCACCGCGGGTGAGACGGCCGCCGCCGCCGTGATGCGCGCGGTGATGCTGAACCGCGCCTGTTCTATCCAGATGATGGCGATGGCAGCCGGCGGCCCTGCTCGCTGGACTGACGCCGACGAGGTGCGAGCCAAGCGGAACACCGTCCTGACACCTCACTTCTACCAGTCCGGATACGACTACCTGCTCCGCAGGGCCGCCGCGGGGCTCTTCCCGTCGCTGGAACCTCATCGAAATGGCTGATGATGTGCGGAGGGCGAGTTCGACCCGCTGATCCGGTCGACCAACTCCGACATCATCCACGCCCTGGTCGCCCAGCGGCCGGACTGGTTCACCGTCGCCGATTTCTTCCTGACACCCGCGACCGGCTGGCCGTCGCGGCGGCTGCGCTGGACTGCGCGCACGCGTAAGGGGTCAACCTACCGGAGGCGATCAGCAACCTCACCGACCGTGCGTTCATGATCGTCATTCAGGACTTTCCGGACCGGTACACCCTCAACGTCAGGCATCCGATGGAATGCTGCGTCGAGGAGGTCACCCCGACGGCCGGGGCATAGCCACTCGCCGCAGCAGGGAATGCCTGCTGCGCCGCCACCTACGGCTGGACCTGGTGGCGCTGCGCCCCTCTCGCCGCCGGCGACGTCCGCGATGGGTCAGCTCGCCTCTCCAAGATCGACACGGACCAGCAGTTTGTACGAGAGGAACAGAAACGACGCGTGACCCATCCTGGACACCCTGGTCGGGTAAACACAACGGTTTCGCGGACGGCAAGCCGGTCCGCGGGGATCCTGGCCAGCTGCGAGGACAGTTACCGAGCCGAGGGCGTCGCTGCTGGCCGCCAGCACGGGGCAGCCGCTGGTCAGCCGCTGTTTCGGCCGTCGCGTAGCGTCACCGCCGTGAAAGATCGTGGCGGTCAGGCTCCGGCAGGCAACGGGCGATCCGGGTGGCGTCCGGTGTTCGCACGCCCGGCCTACCGCCGCTTCTGGGCGGCCCGCACGATCTCACAGTGGGGTGATGCCTTCAACACGGTCGCGTTGAGTCTGCTGGTGCTCGACCGAACCGGCTCCGGGCTCGGCGTGGCCGGCGTGGTGGCCGCGGAGATCATCCCGGTGCTGCTGGTGGCCCCGGTCGCCGGAGTGCTCGTCGACCGGGTCGGGCCGGTACGCGTCATGCTCGGCGCGGACCTGGCCCGAGTGGTGCTGGCCGCGATCCTTCCTCTGGTCATCTTCTCGGTACCGGCGATCTACGCGATCGCGTTCGGCATGTCCACCGCGGCGGTGTTCTTCAACCCAGCCGCCGGCGCGGTGCTGCCGGCACTGGTCGACCAGGATGAGCTGGTGGCGGCCAACAGCGGCATCTGGACCGCGGCAGTGCTGTCCCAGATCGTCCTCGCCCCCGCCGCCGGTGCTCTGGTCGTCGCGGCCGGCTACCCACCCGCGTTCCTGATCAACTCGGCCAGCTTCGCCCTCTCGGCCCTGCTGCTGGCTCGGCTTCGCCCAACCCAGCCACCTATCACCGCCGCCGGAGCAGGCCAACGGTGGTCCGCCCTGGTCCGGGCCGGCGTTGCCCTGGTCGCCCGGGATCGCCTGCTGCGCGCCCTTGCCCT
>JAKEEW010000728.1 GCA_022616375.1 Sporichthyaceae bacterium | reverse complement strand
TCGGGCGCACCGTCCAGCGGCCCACCCGACGGATCGTCGTCCAGCCCGTCGGCTCGAACCGGGTCGTGTTGCGGGTGCAGGATGTCCCGCACCACCATGCCGGCCAGATACGCCGTGCCGACCAGATGCACCACGATGGCGATCCAGTAGTGGTGCTCGCTCAGGCCCTTCCCGCCGGCGCCGTTGAGCAGGTAGAGCCACACCCCCGCCCAGTAGACGATCTCGCACGCCTGCCAGATCAGGAAGTCGCGCCAGCGTGGCCGCGCGAGCACGGCCAGCGGCACCAGCCAGATCGCGTACTGCGGCGAGTACACCTTGTTGGTCAGCACGAACGCGACCACCACCAGGAACGCGAGCTGGACGAACCGGGGCCGGCGCGGGGCATACAGCGCCAGCGCGGCAATGCCTAGGCAGAGCAGCACCAGACAGACCTCGACCATGCGGTTGAGGGTGTCCACGTTCAACCCGCCGCGCGACTGACTGATGATCAACCAGGGCGTGCCGAAGTCCGCACCGCGCTCTTCGCTGAACTCCCAGAACCGTTTCCACCCGGTCCAGCCAAACACCATGATCGGTAGGTTGACGGCCAGCCAGGTCAGCGCGCCGGCGATCGCGGTCTGGCCGAACTGGCGCAACTTGCCGGCCCGCAGGCAGAGCAGGAACAGCGGGCCGAGTACCAGCACCGGGTACAGCTTGCTCGCCGTGGCCAGCCCGATCAGCACTCCGGCCAGCGCCGGCTCGTAACGGGCCCAGGCCAGCATGCCGAGCGCGAGCAGCGCGACCGCGGCCAGATCCCAGTTGATCGTTCCGGACAGTGCGATGACCGGCGCGGCTGCCGCGATCACCCCGTCCCAGGGTCTTCGGCCGGCGAGCAGCACAGTGGCCCAGATCGCGATCGCCGCGCACAGCAGCATCAGCCAGGCGTTGAAGTCGAAGAACCGCACCGCTTCCTTGTTGGCGCCCTCACCGCCGAACGCGCGGGCGAACTCGGCGGTCACCGTCATGATCGCGCCGGTCAGAACCGGATACTCGAGGGCCTCGTAGTTGCCCTCGTCCATATACGGGATCTTGCCTTCGGCGAATCCACGCAGCCGATACATGTGCGGGATATCGCTGTAGCACATGTGCGAGTAGGCATAGCCGGGCACTGGTGAGGCCCACGCGTTCTGCCGGCAGACCCCACGCTGGATGATGCCGAACCCGGCGACCAGGATGACCACGACCAGCGCCACCCGCATCGGAGTCCACCAACTGGTGCCGAGGCGGATCCGCCGGCCGGCCGGGCCGCCGACGGTATCGCTGCTCGCGTGCGCCAGCGGGTCATCCCGCGTTGGCAGCACCACCGGCCCCGAGGTCATCGGGACAGGCTACTGTCACCGGCGGCACTGCTACCGCCCGGTCACGCATGCTAACCGGGACTGCCGCCATAGGGTGTGTCTCCCAAGTCTTGGTGGATGCGGGCGGCGATCCAGACGGCGTCCGGCAAGGCGAAGGATGAGTCGATAGTGGAGCTATG
>JAKEEW010000727.1 GCA_022616375.1 Sporichthyaceae bacterium | reverse complement strand
TGCGCCGACTTCGGATCCACGTTCACCAAGCTCACGGTGGTCGATCTCGACACCGGCGAGCTGGTCGGTACCGCGGGCCACCGCACCACGATCGAGTCCGACGTGATGGATGGTTACGCGGCGGCTGAGGCGATGCTGGCCGCCGCGCTGCCCAGGGCCGATCTCGCCGCCAACGTGCTGGCCTGCTCCAGCGCCGGTGGGGGATTGCGGCTCGCGGTGGTGGGCTACGAGCGGGCGGTCACGGCCGAAGCCGGTCACCGGGTCGGGCTGTCCGCCGGTGCCAAAGTCGTGCACGTGGCCGCCGGCCAGCTGGAACGCGCCGGGTTGACCGCGCTGGTCGACGCCAAGCCGGACGTCGTGCTACTGGCCGGGGGCACCGACGGGGGTAACGCCGAAGTGCTGCTCGCCAATGCGGCGACGTTGGCCGGGACGGCCGCGCTGACCGGGCCGATCGTGGTAGCCGGCAACGTCGACGTACGCGACCAGGTGGAGGCGCGGTTGCGGACGGCCGGCAAGCGCACGATCGCGACCGCGAACGTGCTGCCCCGAATCGGGGAGCTGGACCCGGCCCCGGCTCGGGCGGCGATTCGCGAGGTGTTCATCCGGCACGTGATCGGCGGCAAGGGCCTGTCCCGCGGCACCAGGTTCGCCGGCCTGGTGCGTGCGGCCACTCCGGATGCCGTGCTCGCCGGGGTCGAGCTACTGGCCGACGGAGCCGGCGCCGTGGGTGGGATCGGGGATGTCGTGGTGGTGGACATCGGCGGGGCGACGACCGATGTGTACTCGGTGCTCACGCCGGATGCCGAAGAATCGCAGCTACGCCGAGAAGTGGTAGAGGAGAGCTGGCGCGGCCGAACGGTGGAAGGCGATCTCGGGATGCGCTGGAACGCGAGCGGGATTGTCGAGGCGGCGCTCGCCGAGCGGCTGCTTACGGCCGATTCGCCGGATGCGGCCGAGCTCGCCGGCGCGGCCACGGTCCGGGTGCGCGATCCCGGTTACCTGCCCGAATCGGCTGCCGACGAGGCCGTCGATGCCCGGCTGGCCGAGCTCGCAGCGACGGTTGCGCTGCGCCGGCACGCTCGGCCGCACGTCGTGCCGCTGTCCGCCGAACCGGGCCGCACCGACTCGGTTCGCCGTGGGGGCAAGGATCTTCGCGAGGTCGGGTTGGTGGTCGGCTCCGGCGGGGTGCTGCGGCACGCGCATGCCGGCCGGGCCCGGCAGGTCATCGGGAGCGCGCTTGCCGATCGAGCCGGTGGGTGGAAGGCGCCCGAGCATGCGGCGGTCACCGTCGATCGGCACTACGTGCTGGCAGCGGCCGGCCTGCTCAGCTTCGACCATCCGGAGACCGCCGCCAAGCTCCTTCTCCACAGCCTGGGCGGCGCAGTTCGAGCTGTGGATAACTGATCTAGGACCACGGTTCTCTGCCAGAATCGGTCCACCATCAAACGGGGGTGGTGAAGATGTATGGTCCAGCCATGGCAGCGACCCACGTCGGGCCTTACACGGTCGAGGACTATTACGCGCTGCCCGAAGATGGGCAGCGCTACGAGCTGCTGGACGGGTCGCTCATCGTGAGCCCGTGGCCTAGAGCGATGCACCAACGCGTCTTGGGGGAGCTCTCGGCGAAGCTTCGCGGAGCCTGTCCTGTCGCTCTGGAGGCTATTCAGGTCGCGATCCGCATCCGTGACAGCGTGCTCGTCCCGGACCTGGTGGTGGCTCATAGGGCAGCGGTAGATCGGGCCGGACGTGACCTCGAGCCGGCGGAGATCGAGCTGGTGGTCGAGATCGTCAGCCCGAGCAATGCGCGGATGGACCGGGTGCTCAAGCCGACCGTGTATGCGGAGGCCGGCATCCCGGCGTTCTGGCGGATCGAGCTCGAGGGGGATGGTGGTCCGGAGATCCACGCCTACGAGCTGGCCGGAGCGGTGTATCGGGAGGTGGCCCGAGTGCCCTCCGGCCAGCTGTTCACGGCGACCGGCCCGATTGCGGCCGAGTTCGATCCGATCGAGCTCACTCGTCCGGCGCCGCCCGGCCCTGGCAACGCGAGCCGGAGGGCGTGACTAGGGTGTGTCTCCCAAGTCGTCGGTGGCGCGGATCGCCGCCCAGGCGACGACCGGCCGCGAAGTCGAGAGTCGCCATAGCTCCACTATCGACTCCTCCTTCGCCTTGCCGGACGCCGTCTGGATCGCCGCCCGCATCCACCAAGACTTGGGAGACAC
>JAKEEW010000726.1 GCA_022616375.1 Sporichthyaceae bacterium | reverse complement strand
GTCACCGATTCATTCAGCCAATGACGCCGTCGATTGCGGGTGGCCGGAACCGCTACGGCCTGCCCGAATGCCGGTGGGGGATCGATCGACAGGCGGACATAGTCGTCGAATCGCACCGGCCGATTTCGGCCAGAGGCCGCCGGGTACCAGAGCACCACTTCGAGTGTTCGCGGGGCGTCATCCGACCGGTTTGCCGGGTCGGAGTCGCTAGCCCGGGAGGTCCGAAGGCCTACCGGGAAAGGACCTGGAGCGAGCCGCCCCCACAGCCACGGCGCGACGCCCGGCGTCTGCCTGGTCAACGGTTCGAGGGCAGCGCCGGCGCGACCGGTCTGGGCGGCAACACCCTGGGCCAGCAGGATCGCGGCCACAGCCGGACCGACGTTCAACCGGAGTTGCGAGGCTCGGCCGCTCACCGCACGAACGTGCCGAGCGTTAGCCTCGATCACGTTTCCTCGTGCCCGGGCACAGACAGGCCGGGGCCTTCCGGCGCTCGGCTCCACCGGGGTGCCGACGCATTTTCATCACCGGCAGGGAGCCGCCCCGACTCACTTCCGGCCCATAGTCAGCCGGTACCTTGGTAGTCGGCCTCGACGCACGACGGCTCGACGTCGTAGCCGAGGTAGTAGTACCGGTGCCAGATCCTGGTGCTCTGGAGCGGGGTTCCGGACCAGGCGGTGAGATGCAGGCCCTCGCTGCTGGTGCAGGCTCGGAATTGTCCCTCCACCCCGCTGTCGCTCAGCCGTATCCGCACCGTGTCGGCCCGAAGGCTCAGTCGACTCGCGATTCCAACGGCGGCGCAGGAGAGGCTGCCTGCGCCGGCTTGATGAGCGCACCTCGGCAGCGTGAATCTCGGGGGGCGGCGTCTCACCTTGCTCCGGTAAGGCGGCCAGCCTGACGACCGCGCCCGGCGGGAGGCGCGGGTTGGTGATGGCCAGGCAGAACTCGCCGGTAGGTTTGACCTGGGCCAGACCCAAGAGCGTATCGTAGTTCACCGGCTGATTC
>JAKEEW010000725.1 GCA_022616375.1 Sporichthyaceae bacterium | reverse complement strand
GGTTTGGCCAAATGATCACCCAGTTTGGGGCGGTTTGTCTGCACAGATCGCCAGTAATGATCGCGAAGGGAGCGCCGGCCAGGCTGACGCCCGGTGGCTAGATCTCGACCAGCACCGTGAAGGGGCCGTCGTTGGTCAGCGCCAGCTGCATCTGGGCGCCGAACTTCCCGGTCTCGACCCGGGCGCCGAGTCGGCGCAGCGCGGCGACGACCTCGTCGACCAGCGGCTCGGCCACCGGACCCGGCGCGGCCGCGGCCCAGGTCGGGCGGCGACCCTTGCGGGCATCGCCGTAGAGCGTGAACTGGCTGATCACCAGCAGTGGCGCGCCAAGATCCGAGCAGGACCTCTCGTCGGCCAAGATCCGCAACCCCCACAGCTTCTCGGCCAGCCGGCTCGCCTGCTCCGGCCCGTCGGCGTGAGTCACCCCGACCAGCACGCACAAGCCGGGCTCCTCGATCGCGCCAACCACCGCACCGTCGACCGTCACCGACGCGGAACTGACCCGCTGCACAACCGCACGCACGCCCGGAATTCTCCCCGACCGGGCGGGCGTGCCACGATTCAGGGCATGAATACGCTCATCACCGTCGCGCCGACCGGCGCGGAGACCGCCAAGTCCGACGCCCCGGCGCTGCCCGTCACGCTGGACGAGCTGGTGGAGACCGCCAAGGCGTGCGAGAAGGCGGGCGCGGCGATGATCCACGTGCACATCCGGGACGCGGACGCCCAGCCCACCCTGGATCTCGGGCGGCTCAAGGACACCGTGGCCGCGTTGCGCCAGGAGACCACGCTGGTGGTTCAGCTCTCGACCGGCGGTGCCGTCACCGATCCCTACCAGAACCGGATCCGGGTCCTCGATGCCGAGCCGGACTCCTGCTCGCTGACGTGCGGCACGGTGAACTTCGGCGACGACGTGTTCATGAACCCGTGGCCGTTCATGGTCGAGCTCTACCAGCTCATCCAGGAACGCGAGATCGTGCCCGAGTTCGAGCTGTTCGACCTCGGGCACGTGGCTTCGTTGAATCGGCTGCTGGACAAGCATGGGCTGCCGTACGGTGGGCAGGTCCATTGTGATCTCGTGATGGGGGTGCCCGGTGGCATGCCCGGAACCGCTGATGCGCTGGTGACGGCCGTGAACGCACTGCCGGACGGTGCCACCTGGTCGGCCACCGGGGTGGGCCGGACCACGCTGCCCGTTGCGCTCGCGGCTCTGGCCAAAGGTGGGCATCTACGGGTAGGTATGGAGGACACGCTGACCTTCGCCAAGGGACAGCCGGTCAGGGACAACGCTCAGCTGGTTGAGCGGGCGGCCCAGTTGGCCGCCATTGCCGGGCGACCGGCGATGTCTCCGGCCGACGCCAGGGCCATGTTGAAGACCAAGGACCGCCGATGACAGAACCGATGCCGGGGGGACGCCGCCGCATCGACCGGGTGCTGGCACCCGGATACCTCGACGGGATCACCGCGCTGCCGATCGAGGAGGTCCGTGCTCTGCGCAGCGACGCCGAGCAGGAGGAGACCGACCTGTCCTACCTGCGCCGGATGCTCCAGGGCCGGATCGACGTACTCAGAGCCGAGCTGAGCAACCGGGAGGCCGGCGGGACCGATCAGAACGTGATCGATCAGCTGCCGGACATCCTGCGAGACGAGGCCTCGGCCCGGCCGCCGCTGGGCCGGCACCTGACCCTCGAACCAACCCGGGTCGGCGAGTACCGCCGCAGCATCGAGCGGGTAATCGCGGACGTGGACATCTCCGACGTCCGGGCCCGCACCGACGGCGAGCTTGAGTCGGCCTTGGCCGCGCTCACCGACTGCGAGGCGACCGTCTCGCGTAGCCGCAAGGCGGTCCAACAGGTGGCCGACGAGTGCCGCAAGGAAGTGGCCAGGCGCTACCGCACCGGCGAGGCGCATGTCGGTGACCTACTGGCCGAGGGTCCGCTGGATTGAGCCCACACCCGGTGCTCGCCGAGGTCGTCCGCAGCGGCTTCGTCGAAGGTTGCCATCGCGGCTCGTTGGTAGCGCTGTCCGCCGACGGATCGGTCATCTTCGCGGCCGGCGACGTGCATTCGCCGATCTACCCACGGTCCGCGAACAAGCCCATGCAAGCGGTCGGCATGGTCCGGGCCGGTCTTCTGGTCACCGGCGAGCTGCTCGCGTTGAGCGGCGCCAGCCACTCCGGCGAACCGTTCCACCTGGACGGCGTGCGCAAGATCCTGGCCTCGGCCGGGTTGGACGAGTCCGCGCTGCAGACCCCGGCCGAGCTCCCGATCGACCTGGAGGCCCGCGCCGACTACCTGCGGGCCGGCGGCGAACCGTCGTCGCTGGCGATGAACTGCTCGGGTAAGCACGCCGCGATGCTGGCCACCTGCGTGGTTAACGGCTGGTCGGTGGACAGCTACCGCGACACGGACCATCCGTTGCAGCAGCTGCTGCGGGACACGGTGGCCGAGCTGGCCGGCGAGCCGGTGGCCCACACCGGGGTAGACGGGTGCGGGGCTCCGCTGTTCGCGATCAGCCTGACCGGCCTGGCCCGGGCATTCAGCGCGTTGGTCCGCGCCGCGCCGGGCTCGGCCGAGCACCGCGTGGTGGCGGCGATGCGGGCACACCCCGAGTTCGCGGCCGGTACCCGCCGCGATCTGACCCGGCTGATGCGGGCGGTGGACGGGCTGGTCGGAAAGGAAGGCGCCGAGGCCGTCTACGGGCTCGCGCTGGCCGACGGCACCGCGATCGCGCTCAAGCTGGACGACGGCGCGGACCGGGCCCGGCCGCCGGTCGCGCTCGCCGCGCTGCGCCGGCTGGGCGTGCAGGTCCCGGGTATGGCCGAGATCCTGGCCATGCCGGTGCTGGGCGGCGGCCGGCCGGTCGGCGAGATCCGCGCGGTCCCGATCGACGAGATCCGCCCGGGCCCGGTCGACCAGATCCGCCCGGGCCCGGTCGACCAGATCCGCCCGGGCCCGGTCGACCAGATCCGCCCAGGCCCGGTCGACCGGATCGGGTAAGGAGTGTCCGAGCCGTTGGACCAGCCGGCGAGCCGGTTGCGCCGGGAGCTCGGCTTGGCCGGGGCGGTCGTCATCGGGCTCGGTGCCATGCTCGGCACCGGCGTGTTCGTGGTGTTCGCGCCGGCCGCGGACCGGGCCGGCAGCTGGCTGCTGGCCGCACTCGGCCTGGCCGCGCTGGTCGCCTACGCCAACGCCAGCTCGACCGCGCAACTGGCGGCGCTGCACCCGCAGGCCGGTGGTGCGTACGAGTACGGCCGGCGCCGGCTCGCGCCTTGGATCGGGGCGCTGGCCGGGTATGCGTTCGTCGCCGGCAAGATCGCCTCGGCCGGGGCGGCCGCACTCGCGGTCGGCGTCTACGCGTGGCCCGACCAGCAGCGGCTGGTCGCGGTCGCGGCACTGATCGTGGCCACCGTGATCGACCTGCTCGGGATCAGCCGGACCGCGCGGGTGACCGGTTGGCTGGTGGCCGCGTTGCTGGCCGTTCTCGGGCTGGTCGTGCTGGCCGGGCTCAGTCATCCGGCGGACGCCGCGGCCGCCTCGGCGGGCAGTCCGAACGGTGTCCCGGTTGGTGGGATCCTCGGTGCGGCCGGGCTGCTGTTCTTCGCGTTCGCCGGCTACGCCCGGATCGCCACGCTCGGCGAGGAGGTGCGCGATCCGGCCCGGACCATCCCGCGCGCGGTCACAATCGCGTTCGGCGTGATCGTGGTGATCTACGCGCTGGTCGCGCTCGCCGGGCTGAACGCGCTCGGCGCGGCCGGGCTGGCCGGCGCGGACGCTCCGCTGGCCGAGGTGGTCAGGGCGGCCGGCTGGGACTGGGCGGTGGTGCTGGTCAGGGCCGGCGGCGCGGTCGCCGCCGGCGCCGTCCTGCTCTCGCTGGTCGCGGGGATCGGGCGCACCGGGTTCGCGATGGCGGCTCAGCGGGATCTCCCGGCCGCGCTCGCCGTCGTGCACCGGCGGTCCGGTGTGCCCCGCCGTGCCGAGCTGGCCGCGGCCGCCGCCGTCCTGCTGGTGGTGCTGGTCGGCGGCCTGATCGGGGCGGTGGCGCTCAGCGCGTTCACGGTCCTGGTCTACTACGCGGTGTCCAACCTGGCGGCGCTGCAGCTCGGCCCGGCCGAGCGGCGCGGTCCGCGGTGGCTCATGGTGATCGGCCTGGTCGGCTGCGCGCTGCTGGCGGCAAATCTGCCCTGGCCGGTAGTGATCGCCGGCACCGGCGGGCTCGCGGCGGCGCTGGCCGGACGGGCGGTCGCGGCTCGGGTTCGGAGTAGGGGTCGGGGTCGGACGGAGGTAGCAGGTCGCTAGCGGCTAGCTAACCTTCGCTTGCAAAAGTTAGCACCATGGGGCAGACTCTCCGCCATGGCGACATTCCGGGTCGGCTCACTGGGCGACTACCTGCGCGAGCAGCGGCGCACCGCGCAGCTCTCGCTGCGGCAGTTGGCCGAGGCGGCCGGTGTCTCCAACCCGTACCTCAGCCAGATCGAGCGAGGACTACGCAAGCCGTCCGCAGAGATCCTGCAGCAGCTGGCCAAGGCGCTGCGGATCTCGGCGGAGACCTTGTACGTGCGGGCCGGGATTCTCGATGAGCGGGTGGACGGCGGCCTCGAGGTCACTGCGGCCGTGATGGCCGACCCCACGATCAACGAGCGGCAGAAGCGGGTCCTCATCGACATCTACGAGTCGTTCCGCAAGGAGAACCAGCCGGCTGCGGCGACAGCCGGCGAAGGGAAGGAAGAGCATGGCAATCAAGGATGAGCTCAAGACCAACCTGGACAAGGTGACCGAGTCCACCGCGTTCCACGCGGTCGCCGGCGCCAGTGACCTGGCCGCCGAGAAGATCCGCAACGTGCCGGCGAAGCTGGCCGAGCTGGATCTGCCCGGCAAGATCGATAACCTGCAGGGCAATCTGCAGGGTCGGCTGGACACCCTCCAGGGCACTCTGCAAACCCGGCTGGACGAGCTGCAGGGCAAGCTGTCCGGGCTCAAGGTCGACCCGAAGGATGTCCAGGCCAAGGCCCAGACCAGCGCGCGCGAGCTGCCCGAGCGGGTCACCGACCTCGCGATGCAGCTGACCGGCAAGGCCGTGCAGACCTACGGCGAGCTGGCCCAGCGCGGCAAGGTCGTGGTGGACCGCAGGCGCGGCGTGACCCCCGAGGCCGACCTTCCGGTGGTGACCACCGAGGTCGTCCGCGAGCCGGTCAAGCCGGCGGTCGAGCGGGTGACCCCGGCCGACATCGCGACCGACGTGACCCCGGCCACCCCGACTGCCTCGACCGGCACGGTCAGCACCCCGGCGACGCCGGCCGCGACCACCAAGCCGAAGGCCGCCAAGGCCAACGGCGCGGGCACCAAGACCGGTGAGACCAGCGTCCCCCCGGCCCGCAAGACCCCGAGCTCGAAGCCGAGCAGCAACTCGGGCAAGTCCACCAAGAGCTGATCTCGTCCGCGACGGTTGTCGCGGGCACCAGCTGACGCCGGCGGGCGTTCTCCGCATACAAGTTGTGGAGGGCGCCCGCCGGCGCGTTTGGCTATGGTCTTCGTACTTACCTGCGATGAGGAGTAGGAATGCTGGTCTCGGACTTGAACATCGGCACGTTCTTGCTCGGGTGGTTCCTGCTCGGGCTCGCGGTTTTCGCGTTCGCCGACGCCGTCACCCGGTCCGATGCCGCCTTCCGGGCTGCCAGCAAGATGAACAAGATGTTCTGGCTCCTCGTGCTCGGGATTGCCGCCGCTTGGGATGCGTTCGGCCCGGGCGGCCCGTTCGGCTTCGTCGGGATCGCCGGCCTGGTCGCCACGATCGTCTACATCGTCGACGTCCGACCGGCGGTGCGCACCTACGGCGGCCGCTCGGGACGGTCCGGATCCTCCTGGTAGCGACCCGGCCGGGGCCGGGCAACGAGCTAACCGAGCCACCAGGAGACGCCGGGTGCCGTTGCTGCCCACCGCCGACGGGCACCTCGAATACCTGATCACGGGTGCCGGCCGGCCGGTGACCGTGTTCGCCCACGGACTGGCCGGCTCGATCGCCGAGACGCGTCCGCTCGGCAGTGCGGTCGCCGGCACCCGGGTGTTCCTGCACTTCCGCGGGCACGGTGCCTCAAGCGCACCGGAGTCGCCATGGACCTACCCGGCGCTGGCCGCCGAGCTTGCCGCGGTCGCGGACTACACCGCCGCCGGCCGAGCGGTTGGCGTCTCGCTCGGAGCCGGGGCGCTGACCACGCTGCTGGCCAGCCAGCCGGCCAGGTTCGAGCGGCTGGTCTTCTTCCTACCGGCCGTGCTCGACCGGCCGCGCCGGGATGCCGTGCTCGACCGGTTGCGGGCGATGGCCCGCTATGTGGACGAGCGGGACGTGGATGCGCTTGCGGATCTGCTGCTCGACGAGCAGCCGGCCGCGGTGCGAGACCGGCCCGATGTGCGGGCATTCGTCCGGCGGCAGGCCAGGTCGCTGGTCGGCACCCCGGTGTCGGCGGCGCTGCGGCAACTGCCGGACCAGGTACCGATTCCGGACCGTGCGGTGCTGGCGGCGGTTCACGCGCCGGCGTTGGTGATCGCCCAGCGGGGGGACAGCGCGCACCCGGTCTGGGTGGCCGAGCAGTTGGCAGCCGCGCTGCCGGCCGCCACGCTGCGGGTGTTCGGCGAGGACGGTGCGCTGTGGTCGGCCAGGGCCGAGCTACGTACGCTGATCGCCGGTTTCCTCAACCGGCAGACCCGATAGCCTCGGCGCATGGACCAGCAGGGACGCACTCACCGACTCGAGCTCGACGATGCCACCGTGCGGGAGTGGGACGCCGTCGTGCTCGACTCCTCGCCCGAAGGGATCGTGCTCGACCGCTCCGCGTTCTACCCGGGTGGCGGTGGCCAGCCGCCGGACCACGGGGTGCTGCTCTGGGGCGGGGTCGAGACCAGGATCGTGGGCGCGCGCAAGGGCGATGAGCTCTATCTGATGCCGGCCGATGACGCGCCCATCCCGGTGCCCGGCACCCCGGTGCGTGGCGCCCTGGCGGATGAGCGGCGCACCGCGCTGATGCGCACCCACTCCGGCCTGCACTTGCTCGGTGGTGTGGTGTTCCGGGACTTCGGGGCACTGGTCACCGGCGGCAACATGGAGCCGCTCGAGGCTCGGATGGACTTCAACCTCCCGGAGATCCCGCCCGACTTCAAGGAGCGGGTCGCAGACGCCTGCGCCAAGGAGGTCGCGGCCGACCGGGCCATCGAGGTCAAGAATCTGCCTAGGGATGCCGCGTTCGCGATCCCGGACATCATCCGGACCGCGACCAACCTGCTCCCACCCGACCTGGAGATCGTCCGGATCGTCGACATCGTCGGGCTGGACACCCAAGCGGACGGCGGCACCCACGTCGCCTCGACCCGGCATATCGGATCGATCGAGGTCGTCAAGGTGGAGAGCAAGGGCAAGGGATTCCGTCGGGTCCGGATCCGGCTGAACCCCTAGGGTGTGTCTCCCAAGTCGTCGGCGGCGCGGATCGCCGCCCAGGCGACGACCGGCTGCGAAGTCGAGAGTCGCCATAGCTCCACTATCGACTCCTCC
>JAKEEW010000724.1 GCA_022616375.1 Sporichthyaceae bacterium | reverse complement strand
GACGGTCGGATGTCGGCGAGGGTGAGGTAGTCGACTTAGGGGTATCCACTTGACCGGAGCGGCCCAGGTCAGGCGGCCCTCCAGGGACGGTTTGCTGGTGGCCGTTCCAGAGACGGCGGGTGACCCCATCCTGGTCGCCCAGCTGGCGGCTTCTTCTTGGGCTCGGGGTTGAGGATGAGCTCGCGGTAGCGGACCGGCTCGTGAGCAACCGCGAGCTCGAGGACGCGGTGGAACACCAGCCCGCGGCTGCGTGAGGTGCGGCGGTTGAAGCGGAACACGAACTCGTCGAGGTAGCTCGGTAGGTGGGCGTCATCGACCGATCCTTGGTGCGTTCCCAGTAGCCACCGCTTGGCTAGCGAGGCGACGCGATGGACCCCGGGCAGCAGCGCGAACGGGTCGTCGCCGCGGAGGCGGGCAGCGCGCTGACTGCGCCGATCGCGGCGGTAGCCGAGTTCGTCGATGCCGCTGTAGCCCGGCCAGCCGTCGGTGACCACCGTGGTGCCCGGCTCGACGTTGGCGGCAACGAACCGATGCAGCGAGGCCACCGACGCGTCGGGCAGAATCGCCATCCGACACCGCCCGAACCCCTTCGGCTCCCTCACCTCGACAGCCACTCCTACCAGGGACTTCTTACCCCTCTGTCGGCCACCCCGCAACCCCGGCTCCTCACCGCCGATGAACGTCTCATCAACCTCGACCCGGCCCCGGAGCCGTTCACGGCCGGGACGGATCAGCACCGACCGCAGCCGGTGCAGCATCGCCCACGCCGTCTGGTACGAGCTGATCTCCAGAGCCCGCTGCAGGCTGAGCGCCGAGACACCGTCCTTCTGCGTGGCGAACAGCCAGCACGCCGTGAACCACACCGTCAACGGCGTCCGCGTGCGGTCGAAGATCGTCCCGGCGGTCACCGACGAGCGTTGGCCGCACCCGGCGCACCCGAACCGGCCATCGGCGAGCCGCCACCCGACCTCGTGCCCACAGCGCGGGCACACGAAGCCATCCGGCCACCGCAGCCACTCGAGGTAGTCCAGGCAGTCGGCGTCGGTCGGGAACCACGCCATCAGCTCACCCGTCGACCTCGGATAGTGCCGGCCAGCAAGCGGACGAGCGCGTTCCACGCCCGGTCAACCTACGACACCGCTACTCCGCTTAAGTGGATACCCCTAACCGGGATAACGCTCCATGCCGGTGCCCGAGAACGCCGGCAGTCAGGCACGAACGTCGCCAGCGTCCCGCTGTGAGCAGTGCGCCATCGCTGAGCGGTGACGAGCCGCCGATCTGCGTGCGTGCAAGACGAGAGGCCACCTACTCGTCGCGGTGGCTGACGATGTT
>JAKEEW010000113.1 GCA_022616375.1 Sporichthyaceae bacterium | reverse complement strand
CCCACAAGCAAGGCGACACGCCGGGTTACCGCAGGCCAAGACCCAACCGAGGCAGCCGCCAGGCCCTCAAGATCGAGATAGCCCGGAAACTCGGGCTAGGCGGTTCGCGCCTCCGGCGGTGGCTGGCTCAGCGTGCGCTGCGTGGCCCCCGGCACCAGCCGGTCGATCAGCTGCCAGGTCTCGGGGTTGAGGTCCTCCACCGCGGCGGAGCGCAGCGCGAGCAGCTCGCGCACCGCGTCGCGCAGCTCGTCCCAGTCACCGTCGGCGTGCGCGGCCCGCATCAGGTCGCCGTACGGCAGGTCCGAGCTGTGCCGGTCGTCGGCCAGCTGGCCGCGCCTGGCCGCCCACCGGGCCAGCGTGGTGTCCTGAACGTCCAGCGCCGCATCGGCCAGGGCGTGCGCGGCGTCGACGATCGCCGACTCCATCGCCGAGACGATCCCGGTCTCGGCCAGCCAGGCATACCTGGCCGGTGGAATGCCGTCGAACGGCCGCCCCCGGACCAGTTCGAGCGCGGCCTGTAGGTCCAGGATCCGTTCCCGCGGGTCGCGCCGCCTGGCCCGGGCGCACAGCCGCTCGAACAGCGACCAGTCCAGCAGCACCCGATGGTCGAGCGGGTACTCGCGATGCTCGGTGAGATGGCCCAGGTACGGCTCGCCGGCCGAATCCGTGCCCAGCCACTGCCGGACCGTCGCGATCGTCTCCCGCCGGCTGACCGGCTCGGTCGGTTGCTCGCCCCACAGCGCATGGGTGAGCTGCTCGGCGCTGACCCGCCGGGTCGGATGCACCGCGAGGAACGTTGCGACCTCGGCATACCAGGCGAACCGCGTGTTCGGCGGGTGCCCGAGTCCGAACACCTTGACCGGGCCGAGCACGCCGACCGTCGGCCGGTTCGGCGGTGCGCCGCGCCATGCCTCCAGATCGGCGTCCAGATGCACATCGGGATCCGGCGGCAGATCCAGGCTGGTGACCACGACCGCTCGCTCGGCCGCGCCCGCGTGCCGCCGGGAGGTCCGCGCGGTCACCGGGGTTGGCCCGGCCGGTGGCTCGGCCGCCACCTCGCCGAGCGGTACGCTCCACCAGGCCGTCGGCTCGGCCTCGGCCAGCACCGCCTCATCCACCGCGGACCTGGCGGTCTCCACCAGCTGGACCAGGCCCGGTACCACGGTGTCCGGGATCCCGTTGGCCTCCGCCCTGATCCGCAGCGCGCCGATCGTGACGATGCCGTCCGCGCCAAGGTGCGCGGTCCAGGTGGTCGCGGTCATGCCGTCACCGACCACGATGCCAAGCCCGCTGCGCCCGACCGCCCGGATCCGCCGCAACAGCTGGCCGAACCGCTCCGTCTCGTCCAGGTCCGGGCCCTTGGTGGTGAGCACGACGTGCAGGGTCAGCGCGTCGTCGGTGCGGGCATTGATCCGGGCGGCCAGCAGGTCCTGATCGCCGAGCGCGGACAGCGCGGCCGTCGTGGTGTCGAGCTTGCTTTCCAGCACCGGGATGACCGCGCCCAGCGACTCGGCGTAGTTCAGCCGCTCGGGATTGAGCGCGACCAGCTCCTCGCCGAACCCGACCAGGGTCACCTGCAGGTGGTCCGACCACACGCTGTGCGCCAGCTCGGTAGCCAGGTAGCGCAGCAGATCGAGGGTCTTGGTGCGATCTCCGGTCAGACCGAGTGAGCCGAGCCGCTCCAGGTCGATCAGCTCACTCTCGCCGTCCTTGCCGGCCACCGATACCAGCGCGGGCAGCGGAGCCGGCGACTGGGCGTGCTCGGAGCTCGAGTGGGCCAGCAGGTCGGTCGGATCGACCGTCCACGAGGATGAGCGCGCGTCGCCGGCGAACGGTGCCGGGGCCTTCCCGGCCGGCTTGAACAGCCGCAACTCCAGGCTCGTGTCGCTGAGCCGCGCGGCCAGCACATCGGGGAGCGCGGAGCCGGACCAGCCGGCGACCGATCCGGCCAGGGTGCGCAGTGCGTGGTCGAGGAACGCCGCCCGCACCGGCGCGTCGTGCGCTCGCAGGGCGCGCTCGACCTTGCCGGCGGCGGCGGTGCCGCGGGTGATCCGGTGCGCCGGCCGGCGTAGCCGCTGCTGCCGGCGGCGGAGCCGGTCGAGCGCGCCGAGCAGGCAGGTAGCCGCCAGGCCGACGCCGATCCCGGCGAACAGCAGGGGCAGCGGAACGATCGACTGCTGATCGCCGGCGTCGGCCGGATCAGCCGGAGCCGGCGCTGCCACCGGCAGGGTTGGCAAATCGGCGACCGGCTCAGCGGTAGCGTCCGCGGTCGAGTCGACGGTGCCCGCCGGCTCGGCTGTTGGCTGCGGCTGCGCCTGGGCCGGTTGCCCGGTCGGGCCCTGGTCGGCGGCCTCGGCCGCCGGAGCGTGCAGCACGGGCAGACGCTTGGCGTCGGCCGGCATCCGCAGCACCCAGGACGGTTCGATCACCGCACAGTCGCGCAGCTCGCGTCCATCCGGCTGCTCGACGCCGGCATTGAGCCGGTAAATCTCCTGGTAGCGCATCCCGTCGCCCAGGTACTCCGCAGCGATGTCCCAGAGATTGTCGCCGTCCTGCACGACGTACCGCTTCAGCGGGCCCAGCTTGGTCGCGGCTGCCATGCCCTGCTCGGCGTCGGTCGCGGTGCCGCCGCGCGGCACGGCCTTGGCGCCGCGGCTGTCCAGATCCGCGCGCGGCCCCTCCGGCCAGCCGCCGGCCAGCGGACCGGCTACCGACTCCCCGGCCAGCTCCACGATCGGGGCGGCGACCGTGGCCTGCGGGACGGTCCGGGCGCTGGCGATCGCCGGGGTCAGCCCGCTGGTGACGAACGCGAGGATGACCGCAACGACCAGCTTGCGGGCCACCGACTGCATCGGGCCGGACAGCGGCAACTGGACCGCGGGGATCCGGGACCTGGACAGCTGGGCCCAGGCCTCGACCAGCACGCACGCGGTGAACTGAGCCCAGGCGAGCCAGGTCACGCAGGCCAGTGCCTTGACCACACCGGTCCACGACACGGGCTCGCGCAGCACCGACACCACCTCGGCGCCGGTGGGCACTCGAGACGGCAGCGGCCAGCCGATGAGCAGGGCAAGTAGGACCGGGGCGGCCACCAGGATTGCGGCCAGGACGGTGGCCGCCCCGGCCCCGCGCGCGATCCGGATGATCGCCGCGCCGGTCCGGCGGGGTGGCCGCACCGGACGCTGAGGGCGCGGTGCGGTGGGTTGGGGACGCTTCATGATCCCTCCGAGGTAATGCCGACCGCCGGGCGGGCAACACCCACGGCGGTCGTGGTGATGGAGTCGGCGCCGACGGCCGCGAGGATGGCGGTCGAAGTGGACAGGCTGACGGTGACCGAGACCTGGTTGCCAGTCACCTCGATCGAGCAGCTTGCGGTTGGCGCGGCCGCGGCCACGTATCCGCAGGCGACCTGCTCGGCGGCGACCGGATCGATGACGTCCACGGTGCCGCCGCTGGCCCGGAACTGCGCGACGTCCAGCGCATCCATCCCGGCCCTGGCGGCCTGCTCGGCAATGTTGGCCGCGTGCTGCCTGGCGGTGAGGATCCGGCCGCCGTCGAGCACCAACCCGGCGAACGCGAACAGCACCGGGGTGATGAACAGCAGCCACACCGCCACCGAGCCGGTATCGGCGCGCCGTTGCGGAGTCCGGGCCTGCCTGGGGATCATCCGACCCCCCGGAAGAGCTCAAGCGGACTGACCGCGGTGGCCTCGACCGTGCGGCTACCAGGGAAGTAGCGGAACGCCACGTCCTCCAGTCGCACCACACAGGAGACCCGCACCTGGACCCAGCCGCCGGGTCGCCAGTTGCTGGTATCGACCGCCACCGAGGCGCCGGTCGAGCAGTCGATGGACTCGGCATCGAGCAGGTCGGCCGCGGTAGTCGCGGCTACCGCCACCGCCTGCGTCGGGGTCCGTTGCAGGCTGGCCGCCCGGGCCGCGTCGCGGGCCGCGCCGGTGACCTCCGATCCGGTCTCGGTGATCCGGCCGAGCACGACTACGATCCCGAGAAAGCCGACCAGGATCGGGGTCAGCAGCACCATCTCCAGCGTCATCGAGCCGCGCTCGCGCCGCCGGGTAGACATCGCGAGCCGGCTCATGAGTCCGGCTCGAATCGCTCGACCGGGCTCACCGATCTGGCGGTCGCGCGCAGGTCGAGCCCGGGGACGATGGTCAGTGTGCTCGCTTCCACCTGCACGGTCACGGTGGTCGCGGTGCGATCCACCTGGACCGACGGATCCGCCACCGTTCCGCCGCCCAGGGTCTCGACGAATGCGTAGGCCCGATCCTGACCGGCCTGCGCGACCTGGTCCGGAGTCGCCGTGGCCACCCGGGCCACCCTGGTCGCTTCCTGAGCGGCCGCGGTCACGATCTGGCGGGCGTGATACCAGAGCGCGAACTGGATCACGACCAGCACGATGAAGAACATGATCGGGGTAATCAGGATCGCCTCGACCAGGGTGTCGCCCCGGTCGCGGCCACCTCTTCTCCGGCTCGGGGGTCGGGCGGGCGCAGCCGTGTTGGCTGCGCCGCCCGGTCCCCGACCGCTAGCAGTCCCGCACATCAGCCGTAACCTACGGCGTGGTCAGGTCGAGGCCGTTCGCCTTGGTCTGCAGCTTGGTCATCAGGATCCCGCCGACCGCAAGCACGATGCCGATCGTCAGCGCGACGACCAGAACCCAGCCCATCGGCATGTCGCCCCGATCCGCACCGCGGCGGATCCGGGAAACCACCACGTCCCGGTAGGCCAGCAGAGCCGCAGCACGCGGGTCGGTGTCGAGCACCGCTCGCAAGTGCGCCATGGTGTGCACTCCTTACTCCTTGTATGGATGGGACCTCACGAAGCGATGACCCGAGCCATCGCGGGATAGCCGATGAATACGAGGAACGCCAGGCCGAGCAGGACCTGGGCGATGAGCATGTTCTGCGAGCGTTCGTTCGCCCGCCCGTGCGCGTCGGACAGCTGCCGCTCCCGCAGCGTGTCCGCCTTGGCCCGCAGGCTGGTTTCGGCCTGCGCGCCTGACACGTCGACCAGGGCCAGGTGCGCGGCCAGGTCTTCGAGCTCGGGTATCCCGAGCTCCGCCCCGAGCCGGCCAAGGGCCCGCGCCGGGGAGAGTCCGTCGGTGCGACCGCTGGACAGGGCGGCGCGCAGCCGGGCGAACGCCCAGCCCTCGCCGACCTCGGCCGCGGTCAGCAACGCCTCGGCGATGCCGGCGCCGGAGGCGGCCCGCATCGCGACCAGATCCAGGTACACGCTGATCGCGGTGCGGAAGTCGCGGCGTCGCTCGGCCGCGGCGGCGCGCACCCGCTGGGCCGGAAGGAAGAACCCGACCGCCCCGGCGACCAGCGCCAGCCAGACTCCGACCACCAGCGGAATCGGGAACCCGACCAGCGTGAGCAGCGCGTCCAGGCAGGGCACCGCGACGAACGCGCACACCGCCCAGGCCACCCGGCTGACCGTGTAGCGGATCGGGTCGCAGCCGAGCAGCCGCAGGTCCGCCGCGCCGGACCGGGCCAGCCAGCCCCTGGCGACCAGCTCCCTGGCGGCCCGCTCGCCGACCAGCAGCTCGAGGATCTCCAACCGCCGGCCGAACCCACCGGTGGTCCGCGGTTCGAGCCGGGTAACCGAGACGAACCGGGCCGACACGTCAAGCTCGGCCAGCACCGAAGCGATGGTGCGGCGTGGCGGCAGCAACGCGCGGGCCAGCACGAGCAGGCCGGTGCCGACGCATGCGCCGCCGAACAGGGCGAGGATCACAGCGACCACCGCCGCGGGATCGCGCCACGGGTGTTGCCCGAGGTGCGCTCGGCCTCGATGGCTGCCCGTACCGCCGGGGTGGCCAGGAACCGGCGCGGCTGGTCGAAGTCGGCGATGGCGCGGATCCACCACAGGCCGCCGGCGAACAGCACGACCACCACGAACAGCACCAGCTGCCCGGTCACCGCCCGGTACGGCTCGACGTAGCCGGAGTTGAATGTGGACAGCGCACCGGCCACGAGCGCGGTCACCACGACGATCACCTTGACCGACCGGCGGGAGCCGCGGCGGTCCGACTCGATCCGGCGGCGGGCCTGGATGTTGCGCCTGATCGCACCGGAGAGCGCGCTCAACACCGCCTTGAGCTGCCGGCCCTGGGTGCGTGCGTTGAGCACCAGAGCGGCCACCGCCTCGTCTGCGGTGACATCGTCCAAGTCGTCGGCGAACCGCAACAGCGCGGTGTCGACCGGCTCCCTGACCTGCATCCGGGCGACCAGGTCGCGCAGCGCCGGAGCGATCAGCGGGTGTGCGGTGTGCAGGCTGGCCGGGAGCGCCTCGGGCAGCGCGGTGCCGGTCGCGATGGTGTCCCGGACCGACTCGATCCAGGCCGCGAGGGCTTCCAGCCGGGCGATCGCGGCCTGCTGGGTACGGGCACCGCCGAACAACCGATCCCAGATAATGATCATCGTGGCCAACGCCAGGGCAGGTGCCACCCAGCGGGTCACCGCGAGCATCGCCAGCCCGGCGCCGAGCCCGGCCAGCAGCCGGCGCGCTGACACCGGGAACGACCGCTTCAGCTGCCCGGGCGCCCGATCGGTGCCGCGGATCCCCAGCACGGCCATGGTGAGGCCGCCACCGGCGAGCAGTCCGGCGAGCACGCCAAGCGGAAGGTTCCAGTTCATCGGGCCACCGCCAGCGCCCAAGCCCGGTCGTCGTAGCCGTGCTCGACCAGCCGCAACGCCCGTGACTCGGTCAGCTGGGCCGCCGGCACCGCCATCGGCCGGCCCGGCCCCGCGGCGAACACCTCGCTGGTGACCACCTGCACCCCGTCGAAGCCGCACACCTCGAGCACGCTCGATACGAACCGGTGCGGCCGGCCGTCCGGCCATCGCACTTTGGCCATGTGCACGACGAAGTCCAGACCACCGGCGGCCAGCCGGTAGCTGGCCTCGACCGGCAGCCGCTCGGCGCAACGCAACGCGTAGGTGGCGATCCGGTCGAACACCTGCCGGGGATCGCGGGCGTGGATGGTGGACAGCGACCCGTCGTTGCCCTGGGTCATCGCGTCCAGCATCGCGATCACTTCGCCGCCGACCACCTCGCCGACGATGATCCGGTCCGGGTTCATCCGGCGGGACCGATCCACCAGGTCGTGCACGGTGATCGCACCCTGGCCTTCGGTGTTGGACAACCGCTCCTCCATCGCCACCACTTGCGGATGCAGGTGCGGCAAGAGGTGGAAGCCCAGCTCGTGGAAGTGCTCGGCGGTGACCAGCCGCTCCTCCGGGCCGATCTCGTTGCCCAGGGCACGTAGCAGCGTGGTCTTCCCGGCGAACGTCTCGCCGGAGACCATGATGTTGAACCGGGCCCGGACCGCCGCGGTCAGGAACGACTCCAGGTCGGCGCCGAACGAGTCCCGCCGGCGCAGTTCGACCAGCCGCACCTCCTGCCGGCGGAACAGTCGCACCGAGATCACCGGGCGCTCGACCACCGCCATGGTGGCGTTGAGCCGGGAGCCGTCCGGCAGCCGGACATCCAAGAACGGGTTGGTCGGGTCGAACTGCCGGGAGCTCAGCCCGGAGTAGGTGGCCACGTTGCGGACCCAGTCGATGAGCTCCTGATCCGACTCGGCGACCGGTTCGCCGGGGACCACACCGAACTCCCGATGGGTGAGCCAGACCTGGTCGTGCCCGACGATCTCGATGTTGAGCAGATCCGGATCGTTGATCAGAGGCTGCAACCGACCGAGCCCGAACAGGGCGGCATGCACCGCCTCGGCCAGCTGCGCATCCTCGGCCGGGTCGGTCACCGCGATGCCGAGCGCGAGCTGCTCCTGCCGGTGCGAGGTGAGGATCTGCCGGATCACGCTGCGCGCCCAGATCCGCTCGTCGTCCGGGCCCATCGCGGTCAACCCGGACAGCTCGCGCTGCCGGCGGGCGTCCCTGAGCTGATCGGCGACCTGGACCCGCAGCTGCTGAACCAGTGTGTAGTCCATGGCTCACCGCACCTTCGCCGGCCAGGTCGGCAGATCCGGGCCAACCGGCGGGTAGGGCGAGGCCGGCGTAGCCGGCGGATTGTGCGGTGAGGCTGGCGGGGCCGGCGGCATCGGCGCGGTGGGCAGGGTTGGAGGCATCAACTGGGTCGGCGCGGCAGGCGGGGTTGCGGTCATCGGCGGGGTCGGCGGCACCAACGGAACTGGTGGCGCCGGCGCCATCGGAGCGGCCGGCGGGACCGGGGCGGCCGCGGGGTGCGGATCAACCCGGACCAGATCGGGCGGCGGGAGCAGCCGGGCCAACCGGGACGCGAGCCGGCGCGCCGACGCGATCAGCACGGTCCGATCGAGCCGGGCACCCCACTCGCCGCGCAGCCCGGCCGCACCGGCCGGGTCGTGGGCGATCGTCCCGATCACCCGTGCCGGTGCGTCCGCACGTTCCAGGGCGGCATCCACCTCGGCGATCGCGGCGCGCTCCCGGCGCGGCTCGGCGACGACCACGACCTGCAGGTACGCCGGCGTGCCGACCGCGCAGTCCAACGAGGTGACGGTTTCCAGCGCCTGCAGCACGTGGGCTACGCCTTCCAGCGTCGGTGGGGTCAGCACCACCACCAGGTCGGCCCAGGCCACCACCTGGCTGGACTCGGATCCGGCCACCAGCCGGCCGCAGTCGGCGATGACGTCGGTGTGCGGCACGCCGGCCAGGGTCTGACCGACCAACGCCCAGGTGGTCGCCATCGCGGTCGCGTTGCGCGGGCTACGCGGACCGATCAGCACCGGCAACCCGCCCTCCAACACCTGCAGGTGCTCGACCAAGCTGTCCACCACGGCGTCGTGCCGGACCGCGGAGGCCAGCGACACCATGCCTCGGTCGTGCGCCAGCGGTCGGTGGCCGGGCCCGCGCAGCCGCAGTGCGAGATCGCCGCCGAACGGGTCGCACTCGGCCAGCACCACCGACGTGG
>JAKEEW010000723.1 GCA_022616375.1 Sporichthyaceae bacterium | reverse complement strand
GGGCAGGCGGTCGACGATCGTGCGGGCCACGGTCAGGCCGGTGCGCAGCGACTCGCCGAGGTTGCCGCGCGCGACCTGGGCGATCCAGCGGCCGTACTGGACCGGGAGCGGCTGGTCCAGCCCGTACTGGGCGCGGACCTGGGCGATCGCCACCGGGTCCTGCTCCTCGCCGGCGAGCACCCGCGCCGGGTCGCCGGGCAGCGCCCGGATGCCGAAGAACACCACGACGCTGACCAGGAACAGCGTCAGGACCGACTGCCCGACCCGCCGAAGCAGGTACGCTCGCATGCGTCCGCCTCTCGTCCGCCTCCGCGCCGCCTGGTGCGTGCCGGATCAGCCGGTCACATACCCGGCGAACGCGACCCGGATCAGCGCGTCGGGGAAGAGCTGGACGCCAGTGACCTTGCGGGACGCGCCGATGAAGTTCCTCACCCGGTACAGGTAGATGAGGTTGCGGCGCTCCTGGACGGCCTTGATGACCTGCTCGTAGAGCTGCTTGCGCTGCTCCAGGTCGTTGACGGTGCGCGCCTGGTTGATGAGGTCGTCGATCTGCTTGTCGCCCGCCCGGCTGATGTTCTGCGAGCCGGTCGACAGGTGGAAGTTGGAGATGTTGCCGTCCGGGTCGACCCGGCCTGACCAGCCGATCTGGAACGCCTGGAACTTGCCGGCGTCGGTCTCGTCCAGGGCGGTGGAGAACTCGGTCGGCTTGAGCTTGACGTCGAAGCCGCCCTCCTTGGCCATCGACTGGATGGCCTGGCCGAGCCGGGCCGCGATCGGGCTGTTGTCGGTGATCAGCTCGATCCGCAGGGGGATCTTCACGCCGGCCTCGCCGAGCAGGCGCTTGGCCTCGGCCGGGTCCCGCTTGGCGCACTGCTCGCCGCCCGGGGTCGCAAACGGGCTGTCGGCGGAGATGGGGCTGCAGCTCACCTGGAACAGCCCGTTGAAGACCACCTGGTTGATGGTGTCGCGGTCGATGCTCAGCTCGAGGGCCTTGCGCACCCGCGGGTCGTTGGCGAGCGGGCCCTC
>JAKEEW010000722.1 GCA_022616375.1 Sporichthyaceae bacterium | reverse complement strand
GGTCCTCGACAGCCGAGACGAGATCCTGCCCGCAGGCGCGACCTGGTCACCGGCCACCGTCACCGCACCCGTGGTCGGCTACGCCACCTACTCCGCCGAAGTCGCCGACGGATGCAGCTGGGCCAACGGTGTCATCGCCCGGTTCACCGCAGACGTCGTCGAAGAGTTGGTCAACGATTTGGCCATCTTCGCCGCTGCGAGCATGCCCGGTGAGCACCCGACGCTGGGCTGGCAAGACTCCACAGTGATCGTGTCCTGGGAACACGACGACGGCGCCAGCACCACGCTGGTCGAGATCGATAGGACCCGACCCGACGCCGACGGCCGCTACCCGATCGGAGCCTACCTGTGGCCCTGGCAATACGCCTAACCCGAATCCGCCGTGTCCGAGCGCATCGCAGCGCACGCCGAGTCCCGATTGTAAACAGGGGCGGCCAACCATGCTCACTCTCATCGACAGTTGCTTCGACCACAACACCGACGGCTACCGGCTCACTCTCACCTACCGCAGCGCCGACAATCACACGATCCGAGTGCGGGTCAAGCGCAACGCCTACGTCCACCAAAGCCACGCCATCGCTGAGGTGCTGACCCCGGCCATGACCTGGACCACGCTGGCCGATCAGCCGCCCAGCCTGTGGTGGCCGGACACCCCGTACCGCACCAAGGCCACCGTCGATGCGCTGCGACCGGTCGCCGAGGCCGTGCTGCAGCGGGCGTTGGCCATCCTCGGGCTGGACGACTCCTAGCCCGACCACGCACACCTGCCGCGCCGAGGCCACCGTCCGCATCGCCGACCGCCGCGGGCCAGATCGGTCTCGGCACGCCACAACGCACGAGCAAGGAGGTCAACCACCATGACCGTTCCCACCGCCAGCCAGCCGCCCACCGGCGCGCCGCGGTACCCGCAGCTCAGCTACGCCCTGCCCGACCCGACCAGCCCGCAGGGCAACGTGTTCCACATCATCGGCGCCGTGGCCCGGCTGCTCCGCGAACACGTCGGCGACGATGCCGCCCGCGAGTTCACTACTGCGGCGACGAGCTGCCGCGACTACCAGCAGGTCCTCGACCTGGTCGTCGCGACCGTCGCCACGTCTGACAGGGGGAGTTCAGCATGACCAGACCACCCCATACATCCGACACCTCCCGGTTGAGCCTGGCCGAGCGGGCCCGCCTGGCCGCCGCCCAGCGAGAACCCGACCCGAGCGGGCTAGAGGACCCGCGCTGGCGCGAACAGGCCGCCATGCACGCCCACGTCATCGCCGGCATGTTCGGCGTCGACCCGCTGTGCGTGCGCTACCGCCGCGACCCGCACCGCAGTTACGGCAGCCGCGGCTACTGGCCCGGGGTCCTACTCCAGGTCAGCGACCCGGCCGACCCCGCCCAGATACTGCAGGTCATCCCCGACCTGGCTGGGGCGTACCTGCTACTCGCCCCGTGCCCGCAGTGCGGGCAGCCCACCCCGGCCGCGCGGATAGCCGAACTCGCCGACCTCGCCGCCATCGACCCAATCCCGACCGGGCCGCTGGCCACACCCGCGATCGGACGGCCGCTGGACTTTCACGGCGACCCTGCCCACCTGCCTGGCTGCCGCTACCGGCCCGACACCCCAACCACACCACCCGGCGCCGACCCGGCTGACGCCACCGACGGCTAAGTGGCCCGTTCTCGAAGCCGCGCGACCGCGAACCGTCGGGATCGCCAACGCCGGGGCGGCCGTCACAACCACCCACTTGATCCGAGCCACACGCCATCGGCGCTCGCCCATCCCAAAGGAGGTGGAGCCGATGCGGCATGACCGCGTGTTCCCCGCGCACCCCGATCAGATCGCCACCATCCGGGACTGGGCCAGCTCGGTGCTGCCCGAATGGCTGCCACCGGCCAAGTTCGACGACGTCCGCCTGGTGCTCACCGAACTGGCCACCAACAGCTGCCTGCACTCCACCAGCCCGTGCATCCACATCAGCATCGCCACCCGGCCGGGCCGGCTCGCGGTGACCGTGCGCGACTTCGGGCCGCGCACCACAACCGCCGCCGCCCCACCGGGGGACGATCCGCTGGCCGAAAACGGTCGCGGGCAAAAGATCGTGTACGCCCTGGCCCGCCGAGTATGGCGGCGATCCCGGCACGGCGGGCAGGCCACCACCGCCGTGCTTCACCTGCCCCGCCGACCCAGATAGCCCGCACTCCGACAACCCAACCCGAAGTATCAAGCCCGCACGCCCACCCCGGGTGATCCCGGCGGTGGGCTCTTTCATGAAGGGACCTGGCCCATGAATCCGCCGATCGTCGGCGCCGAGCTGCAGACCTGGCTCATTCGGCTCGCGCTGTACCACCTGCACGCCTCGGTCGAGGCCGACTACCAGACCGCCAACCGGGGCGGCTGCCACGACTGCCGCTCCGCACGCGGCCGGTTCGGCCCGACCGTCCTGTGCCGGACACACCGCGACGACCGCGCCCTGCTCAACGCGTTACACGCCACCTACACCCGGCTCGCCGACGGGACCGGACCCGACCCGTGGCAAGACCGCCGCTGGCGGACCGTGCTGCTCGCACACCGGCCAGAGACCGTCCAGACAATCGGCGCGGCCAGTCCAACCAGGTTTCAGGACGGCCTGGCCCCACGCGCCGTACGGCGGCCAGAGGTGGCCCAGTGAGGGTGCGGCCGTGCTGGCCGAGACCGTCCAATACCAGTCCGAGGTGATCCTGCTTCCGGCCACCGTCGACCGGCTACGCGCCGAGGGCCGGGATCCGGAAGACGCCAACCACCTGCTGTCCCGGCCTGACCGCCGACGACTCGTTCGAGCTGTGCGACACCGACCGCGACTTTGTCGCGGTCACCGAGCGCGAGCTGGACCAGGTGCAGATCCGCGACACCGGGTGAGCCCGCCAATCCGGCTCGCAACCCGCACAACAGAGAGGACTCGCCATGCCCAAGACCAATAGTCCACCCGCTCCGCATGCCTCGCCCGCGCTCGGAGTTGCCGGCGCGGCGGCCGAGGTGCTGCGCGCCCTGACGGCCCTAG